>NZ_JAUBSB010000006.1:35356-205897 GCF_036702135.1 Microcoleus sp. LAD1_D3
CGGGTTCTGGTTGAGAACGTTCGATCGACTTTGGTGAATCTAAAATCGCTTCGGGTTCTGGTGCAGAATACTCGATCGACTCTGGTGTTTCTACAATGAGCAAGTTTTCGACAACCTGTTCTGGCTGAGAATGCTCGATCGACTTTGGTGTATCGAAAATCGGTTCTGGTTCTGGTTGAGAACGTTCGATCGATTCTACAACTTGCAGATTTTCGACAATCGGTTCGGGCTGAGAATGCTCGATCGACTCTTGTCTTTCTACAATTTCCAGAAAATCTGCCACTGGTTGCATTCCTGGTTCTAAATCGCTTATTTCCTCTGGTATTTCTGCAATTGGTTCGGATTCGGGTTGAGAATGCTCGATCGACTCTACTGTTTCTACAACTTGCAGATTTTCGACAATCGGTTCGGGCTGAGAATGCTCGATCGACTCTACTGTTTCTACAACTGGTTCGGAGTGTGACTCCGAAGGCTCGATCGACTCGACGGTTTCTGAAACTAGCAGATTTTCAACAATCGGTTGCGATTCCGATTGATGAGAATCCGTGATCGAATCTTGAATTTCTGCCACTTCTTGCAGATTTCGATCGACCTCCGGTTCGCTGTGAACCAGATTTTCTTCTGGTTTCTTTTCAGCCGCTGTCAGCCTTAAAAATACATCTTCCAGAGTAGCGCGAGAGCGACGCATTTCGCAGAGTCCAAATCCAGAGGCGATGATAGCTGCAGCAATTTCTCGTCCGGGTTCTATGTCCGGTTCGCACAATGCCCGCAGGCGGTAACGACTTGCTAAAAATTGCTGGTTGGGAATTAATTCGACCGATCGAACTCCCGGCAAATTTTCCAAAGAAGGGAACAGCAGACTGTTTAGCAAATCCGCCTCGCCTTCAACTTCGAGCTCGTAACCCTCTCCGGCGGCCAACTCTCCCATCAAATGTTCGGGAGTACCCGCAGCGACGATTTTACCGCGATTGATGATGGTAACGCGGTTGCAAGTCATGCTGACTTCGGGCAGAATGTGCGTGGAAAGGATAATTGTGTGCTGGCCGCCAAGACTTTTGATTAAATTGCGGACTTCGATGATTTGTCGGGGGTCGAGGCCGACGGTTGGTTCGTCTAAGATAATCACCGGCGGGTCGTGGACGATCGCCTGGGCGATACCGACGCGCTGCCGAAATCCTTTAGAAAGTTTGCGAATTAAAACTTTGCGTTTATCAACCAGGCCGCAGCGTTCGATCGCGGAGGTAACTCGTCGCGCGCGATCGCCTGCAGGTACTTGCTTAATCCGGGCGACAAAAAACAGAAACCCTTCCACACTCATTTCTGGATAAAGTGGCGGGTTTTCCGGCAGATAGCCGATGCGCTGTCTGACTGCCATCGAGTTTTCGTGAACGTCGAGGCCGGCGATGCGGGCGGTACCGCTGGATGCCGGCAAATATCCCGACAAAATCCGCATGGTTGTCGTTTTGCCAGCGCCGTTTGGCCCCAAAAACCCGAGAATTTCTCCTGATTCGACCGAAAAAGACACGTCCGCGATCGCTGCGGTCGAACCGTAAGTTTTGCTTAAGTGTTCTACTTCAATCATTTGTCAGAAGTCATGTCGATTTTAGATTTTAGATTTTAGATTGACTCCGCGAAGTGCAGAGTCCTGCCAGCACAGCGGGTCGATCGAATTTATGGCGCAAATGCTAATTTGATTTTGTCTTCCAGTGTAGTCTGGCAAGAACCAAATCTATCACAAGTGTCGATCGGACTTGGAAGCGAGACGCTAGGTAGTAGGGTGCGGAGCTCGGAAATGATGAGCCCATGTCCATCGAATCGCTACCAACTGACGCACCCTACCACTAGAGTCAGTGCCTAACCGAACGCTCAAGTAGCTGGCTTCGCTACAGAGGCGGGGCTGTTTCTAGGTTGAGTAGCGCTTACGCGCCCCTCCGCGTAACGCGCCTTCGCGGTTCGTTCAAAAAAATCTCAACTCCTTTTCCAAATCTTGATTTCCCCCAACCAACCCGCACTCACAATAGTCTTCCCATCGCTGCTAATCGCCACAGCGCTAACGTAGCCAGCATGACCGCTCAAATTACCTCTCAATTCGCCCGATCGCACATCCCAAAGTCTCACACTCTTATCCCAACTGCCAGTAACCAGCGTAGTGCCATCCCGACTGAATGCCACCGACCAAACTCCGTCGGTATGCCCGCTTAAACGACGAATTAACTGCCCATTTCCGGCATTCCACAAACCGATTGTACCGTTGCTATTTCCCGCAGCTAAACTCTTGCCGTCGGGAGTAAAAGCTAGCGACAAAACAGCCAAGTTTTTGCCGCTAATCGTGCGAATTGCTTGACCTGTAGCTAAATTCCACAACCTAATTGAACCGTCTTTGCTGCCGCTAGCTAAAGTTTTGTTGTCTGGACTAATTGCCACAGCATTCACCAACCCTGAATGCCCGGTCAAAGTCCGCAACAACTCTCCGGTTTTCGCATTCCAAATCTTAATCGTTTTGTCCCAACTACCGCTCGCTACAAATTGACCGTCGGGACTGACGGCAACGCTCGAAACTGCATTGGAATGCCCGCTCAAAGTGCGTACAACCGCACCAGTTTCTAAATTCCAAATTTTCACAGTTTTGTCGTCGCTGCCGCTAGCTAACACCTTGGAGTCCGCACCCGCGGCCAGTGCGTTTACGGCTTCCGTGTGTCCTTGCAGGGTAGTTTTTAATTGCCCGCTGGGGAAATTCCAAACTGAGATTGTGCCGTTGCTATTTCCTGTAGTAAAATAAGCTGAAGCTAGGGCAAGGGAACTGACAACTTCCGAAGGCCCTTTGAGAGTATTGGTAGCAGCAAAGGCGATCGCACTTGCGGGCGTGCGGGGCGCATTATTCGCCGGATTTTTAGGGTTTCCGGCAGTAGGAGATTGGGGAACTACTGGCAGCGAAATAGTCGATCGCCATTTCATGAAAGTATTAATTTCTATTCCCGCAGCCACGATTTTATCAGAGTTGTCCTCTAACCTGACAATGCCGTTAATTGCGACAACTCGCCCCGCGTCATCGAGCACCGGCCCGCCACTCATGCCCGCTCTCACTAAGTTGTTGTATACCAAAGTATAACCGTTCCAAGGAGTTTGGCGGCCGGTAAGCTGACCTTCCGTGGCGATGAAAATCGGCTGTCTCAGGGAACCGCCGGATATCGGCCAGCCGGCCACATAAGCCTTGTTTCCCTTAGTTGCTGCAGAATTGGCTAATTGAGCCAGGGGGTAGCTTTGAGTGCTGCTGAAGGGCATGACGGCTAAATCCATCCCTGGCACTCGCCGCACGAGGCTGTATGATACAGAGTGAGCTTTGCCGTCGGGAGTTACGACCTCGTAATCGCCGGCTTTATCGACAACGTGCCAGTTTGTGAGAATATAGTATGTGCTGCCTTGTTTCTCTAAAATTACTCCAGAACCGCCTTTTGGCCCCTGGATGCGAACAGTAATTTGTTGGGCAACGGTTTTAACTTTGTCGGCGGTTAATGCGAGGGCAATTTGAGGTGATGTCAGTGGGATGAGGGCGATCGAACTCAGGGCGATCGTAGCACTCAAAATAGCCGGAATTGTTCTGCTGTAATTCATTATTGTGTCAATTTAACATACCCACATATCAACTGACGGATAACTTTTCCGGTTTGTGGCATATTGACGGTTGACAACGCCAAAACGCCTGCGCGATCGAACTTTCGACATTCGCACAAGCCTAAAAATATTTGACACAGCCCTCTGGCTACCAGAAAAATTTAGAATCGGGAACCGCACCTAGCCTCAACAATAGCCACTGGCTGATCTCTATTTTTTTCTCGGCAAATCAGAATTTGAGCCAAACGCTGCTCGGAATAATACCCATTAGCCATCCAGCCGAGGGGTATGCCTGCGATCGCGCCAACGGCTAAACCAGTGATCAGGCTCCAAATAAGATGCTTTCTGGCGATCGGGTTTTGTTGCATAAAAATTTATCCTAAACACTTAACCTTAGCAAAAATACCACAAATAAAATTTACTTTCTTCCTCCTATTTACTTATTTCCTAAGTAGTAACCCACCCTAAGTAGGGTGCGAATTCCGCACCTTACTGAGTAGGTAGGCTGCCCAATTCTATGCCAAATCAAACAGCAAAATTTCTGCCTCTGCTGCCGCTTCAATCACCACCTCAGCCTCGCCGCTAACCGCCGCCCCGTCCCCATTTTCCAAAGGCAAACCGTTGAGCAAAACCGAGCCGCGAGCAACTTGCACCCAAGCGTGGCGATTCGGCTGCAAAGCATGAGAAACCCGCGAGTCTTTCTCCAAAACAGCCGCATACAAATCAACATCTTGATGCACTTTTACAGCACCATCTCTCGCATCTCGTGCCGCCACTAAGCGCAATTTTCCGCGCCTTTCTGCTAGGGGAAACTCCCGCTGCTCGTAACTCGGCTGCAAGCCTTTTGTATCGGGTAACAGCCAGATTTGCAGCAAATGAACCGGGTCTGTTTGCGAGTTATTGAACTCGCTGTGCTGGATACCCGTACCTGCACTCATCCGCTGTACTTCACCGGGTTTAATCACTGCACCAGTACCCAAACTGTCCTTGTGTTCTAATGCTCCTTCTAATACATAAGTAATGATTTCCATGTCACTGTGTCCGTGAGTACCGAAACCTTTGCCGGGGCTAACGACATCCTCATTAATTACCCGCAAAGATCGAAAATTCATATAATTTGGATCGTAATAGCCGGCAAAAGAAAAGGTGTGGTAACTGTCCAGCCAACCGTGATTAGCGTGTCCTCTTGCTTCACTTTTTCTGACGGTAATCATTTGCTGAATCCTCAGTGTAATTTATCGGGTGTTTCTGTGATGTTTTTATTTTAAACCGAGTCAAGTTATTATGGATAGTACGCACTTAAAAGTGCGATACTTACCAAAAAGATACTATGCAAGTCCAAGAAGTAAAGGTCGATCGAGCAAATTGCCCTGTAGAACGCACTCTAGAGGTGATTGGCGGGCGCTGGAAGGTCTTGATTCTGCGGGAGTTGTTTCAAGGAGTGAAGCGTTTTAACGAGCTGCAACGAGCTGTCAACGGCATTACTCAGAAGATGCTGACGCAGCAACTACGCGAAATGGAGTCAGACGCGATTGTGCACAGGGAAATTTACCTGCAAGTGCCGCCAAAAGTTGAATATTCGCTAACGCCTTTGGGCGAAAGTCTCAAACCGATTATTAATGCCATGCACGAATGGGGAATTCAGCATATTAGCGAAGATGGAAAATGAGCGGTTTCTAGATGTTTTTTTCCGTCTTCCGACAGATTTCAAATTTTCAACCTAGTTCAACAATAATAATATGAACAACATAGAGCGTCTCGCCACCCTCAACCGCATCCGCAAACTCAGCCGCCTGATGGATACCGCCATTGGCATCCCCGGCACTAAATTTCGCATTGGTTTAGATCCCATTATCGGTTTAGTTCCGGGTGCTGGGGATATCGTAGATACCGCATTTTCCGCATACCTAATTTACTTAGCAACTCGATTCAACCTTCCCCAAAAAACTCTAGGGAAAATGGTTTACAATATCGGTCTAGAAGCCGTGGTGGGTTCAGTACCTTTAGTCGGAGATATCTTCGATGCTTTTTATAAATCAAACATGAGAAATCTGGCGCTTTTAGAAGCACACCTCGAAGAAGTTGAACCCGAACTAGCCGCAGTTGCCGAACCGGTTCCTCAATCTATTAAATTGTAGGTACGGGTTTCACAAACAATAATTGTAAATAACCAACAATCTCTCAAGCCCGGCCCCATCAAACCAAAAATCCGAATGTATATTTTCCGCATTCGATCCAAATTTAATGTGTTGATGTGGGTTATCTGTTGTGGGGGGCGGGTTTATCTAGATTGTTGGTACTCGTCAGATATTATTCGTAAAACCCGGCCTTACGAAATAATTACTGATGTCGTTTAACCGCTTCCACGAAAGCAATAACATCCGCTTCCAAAGTATTAAAAGCCGTTACCAGTCTAACAGTACATTTATCCCACCGATAAAATAGAAAACCCTCAGCTAAAACCGATGTAATTACTGATTCTGGAAGTTGCATAAAAATCTCATTTGCTTCAACTGTATGGCAAAACTTTACTCCCTCAACACCTGCCAACCCTTCCGCCAACTTAGCCGCCATATTATTTGCATGAGCCGCATTTTTTAGCCACAAATCATCCGTTAGATACGCTTCCAACTGCGCCGACAAAAACCGCATTTTCGAGAAAAGATGCCCGCTGCGCTTGCGGTAAAAAGGGAAAGTCTGGGCTAATTCTTGATTAAAAAAAACCACAGCTTCCGCACCCATCGCGCCGTTTTTTGTTGCTCCAAACGAGAGAATATCTACACCAGCCCGCCAAGTGACATCCGCCGGAGAACAGCCCAAACTGACAACAGCATTGGCAAAGCGCGCTCCATCCATGTGCAGGTGCAAATTATGAGCGCGAACCACTTCCGAAATGTGGGAAATTTCCGCTGGATTGTAGACTGTGCCGGCTTCCGTTGCTTGAGTGATGCTGACGGCTGCGGGCTGTACGTGATGGACGACACCTGCACCAGCGCGATCGAGCATTTTTCCTAAAGTCTCTGCCTCTATTTTACCATGATTTCCTGTTACTGTAACTAACTTTGCACCGCCTGTAAAAAACTCCGGCGCGCCGCATTCATCTAAATTAATATGAGATTCTGCGTGACAGTAAACAGCCCCGTAAGGAGGAGTAACAACCGCAAGGGCTAGCGCATTAGCAGCAGAACCAGTTGCTACAGGAAAAATAGTCACCGATGTCTCGAACAAATCCGAAAATTTAACTTGCAAACGCTGTGTATATTCATCATCTCCGTAAGACATCACAGCACCGCAATTAGCCGCTGCAATCGCCGCCATAATTTCCGGCGAAACCCCGGTTGCATTGTCGCTACAAAAATTCATTAGAATAATTGGTAAATAGAATCTATAATATAACTCAACCCTCAGCAGTCAACACTCAAGCATTAAACCAAGAGGCAGAATTATGGCAGAGTACCGTCAAATAGAATACCGCATCGGCAAAGACGGCAAAATTACCGAAACCGTCCTCAACGCCACCGGTTCGAGTTGCACCGAAACCACCGCCGGAATTGAAAAAGCTCTCGGAAAAGTAGAATCTCAAGACTTGCTGCCAGAATACTACGAAGGCGAAGAAAATTTGATCGTTGAACAAACGCAGACTTTAAAACAAGTTTAGAAGAGTTAAAGATGTTTGAGATTCTCGGTGCAACAGTTGATGTAACAACACTGCCTGCCTTCAGCTTCGCGCTAGCTATCGGGGGCATTTTTCTAATTTTAGTCTATCTTTATGCTGCATCTGAGGCGGGAGATGCGATCGAGTTTAAGTACGATACAATTCTGCGGGAACGCATGAATCAGCTAGACATTCTCGATTGGCAAGATTTAGGCGAAAAAGCAGGCTTAAGTCGCTTTGCGGTGCGCTTAGTGCGGCAGGGAGACGTGGGAAAACTCACGCTAGACCAACTGAGGCGGCTGGCAACAGTGCTGAATTTGAATTTTCAAGAGTTCGATCGCACTTTGAGCGCGCTGCCAATGTCGGCTACAATCACAACTAATCCCAGCGAAATTGAAGAATTGAGGCAGCAGTGTTTCCGGCTGCGATCAGAATTGCAGCAGCAAAAAGCTCAACTAACTGCCGATTTTCGCCGCGCTACCTTTGAACAGTTGCAAACTTTGTTAACCAACTATCCCGCCGCCCGCAAAATGGCAGAAGCCAAGCCGGATATGCCAGCAAAAAATCTTTCTGCTCTTTTTACTCCCTTAGAAAATCTCTTGTCAAGTTGGGATTTTCAAACAATCGGTTCGGCATGGGAACAAACTGCTTACAATCCGCAGTTGCACCAGCCGGATGTTGAGGATATAACAGAAGGAGAATTAGTTTATATTCGGTTTGTCGGCTATCGCGAGGGAGAGCGAATTCTTGCTCCTGCTAAAGTTAGTCGCACCCTGCCAGCGGGAATGAAAAATTAAATTTAAAATTTTAAATCAACATGACTACAGTTGCCATTGACTTCGGCACCAGCAACACGGTTGTCTGCATTCTCAACCCGGATACGCAAACACCAGAAACTTTGAGATTGGGCGAGATGTCCCGCATTTTTAAAACTAAGAATTTGAGCGGAGATGTTCGAGAAATATCTGTAGTGCCGACTTTAGTGTTTGTGAAAAATGCCGGAGAGTTGGTGTTGGGAGAAAAAGTGCGATCGCAGCGTTTGGGGCAATCCCAGCCAGACCGTTTTTTCAAAGCTTTTAAACGCAATTTAGCTGCGGACTTTCAGCCACCGCCCCGTAATATCGACGGCGAAACCTACACAGCCGAATCAGTAGCAGAACAGTTTATCACAACTATTTGGAAACAATTATATTTACAAAATATACAGCCAGACAAAGTAATTTTTACAGTCCCTGTAGGAGCATTTGAGCGATATCTAGATTGGTTTCGCGACTTAGGAGAAAGTTTGGGAGTGGCGGAAGTTCAGGTAATAGATGAATCCACAGCCGCCGCCCTGGGATATGCAGTAAAACGCCCCGCTTCTCTAGTTTTAGTAGTTGATTTTGGCGGCGGGACTTTAGATTTAAGTTTGGTTCGCACAGCCCCTCCTTCCTCAGTCAAAAATAGCCAATTTAAAAGTCTAAATTTAATGCGTGCCGAAGTGTTGGCAAAATCCGATGCTTATGTAGGTGGCGAAGATATTGACATCTGGATTGTCGAAGATTATTTGCGGCAAATTGGTTCGTCGCGGGCAGAAGTCGGCCCAGTTGGCTGGCAAAATTTATTAGAAATAGCGGAAAAATTAAAAATTCAACTTTCTCAAGTTAATGAGGCTAAGGAAAGCTGGTTTGACGATGAAAATTTTATGTCTTACGACTTGCAGCTAAACCGAGACAAGCTTGAGGAAATTCTGGAATCTAGGCAGTTGTTAGAACAGTTGCGGGAAAGTTTAGATGAAGTGCTGAGTATTGCGCTGGGAAAAGGTATCGGCAAAGCAGATATCGAACAGGTTTTGCTGGTAGGAGGAACTTCTTTAATCCCGGCTGTATCTAATTTAGTGGTTTCGTATTTTGGGCGGCAAAAAGTCCAAAGAGACAAGCCTTTTGAAGCAGTGGCACACGGTGCTTTAGCGTTGACACAATTGGTAAGTGTTGACGATTATTTGCGCCACAGCTATGCAATTCGCCTCTGGGAACCTTACGCTAAAGCTTATGCTTATTCGCCGATATTTAGCAAGGAAATGAAGTATCCCTGTCAAAGTTCCGAAGAGTTGACGCTGCAAGTGGCAATTGAAGGGCAAAGGGAAATTCGGTTAGATATTGGGGAAGTTGCGGAGGTATCACAAGCGGAGGTTATTTTTAACGAAAAAGGGCAAATGACGAGCAGTTGGCTCAACAAACAGACGGATTTTCGCTCTTTGGACAGCCACCACCAGCAGGTTTGTGTGGCGCATTTGAACCCGCCTGGGGTATTGGGAATTGACAGGGTTTCGGTGAGTTTTGAGGTGGATGAGAAGCGGGTTTTGTTGGCGACGGTGCGGGATTTGGTGACTGGTAAGGTGTTGGTGGAAAAAGGGGCGATCGCCAAACTGCAATAATGGTAAAATTTTTAGATAACATTCGGATATTGAAATCGGTACTACACAAACTCTCGTCCGGATGGTGCGCGGACGGAAGAATATTTATTTAAATCAAATTTATGCTGCGATGAAAAAGCAACAAAATAAATTCAGCCACCTGACGGCTATCGAAAGAATTTATCTGTCATTTCCAGCAAGATTTTTATTGGATAAAAACTTGCTGCAAGGCAAAGTTTTAGATTTTGGCTGCGGCTTGGGCAGCGACGTGAGATTGTTGCAGCAAAAAGGCTTCGATATTACGGGTTATGACCCTTATTATTTCCCGGAATTCCCGGAAGATAAATTCGACACAATCATTTGCTTTTATGTTTTGAATGTTTTGTTTCCTGAAGAACAAGCTAATGTCCTGATGGAAGTGTCGCACCTGTTGAAACCGGGAGGGAATGCGTATTTTGCGGTGAGAAGAGATATCAAAAAAGAAGGCTTTCGAGAACATTATGTCCACAAAAAACCTACATATCAGTGCATTGTCAAACTTCCATTTAAGCCAGTTCACCTAGATGAGTATTGCGAAATTTACAAATACGTGCATTACAACCATCAAAGAAATTCTACTAATAACTGCATATTCTGCAATCCGTATAAAAACCTAATTTTGCTAACTGAATCAGCAACAGCTTATGCGATGTTTGACGGTTATCCAGCCAGCAAAGGTCATGTTTTAATCATCCCCAAGCGTCACGTTGCCAATTATTTTGAACTGCCGTTTCGAGAGCAATCGGCTTGCTGGTTTATGGCTAATAAGGTGCAAGAAATGTTAAGTAAAGAGTTTCAGCCAGACGGTTTTAATATGGGAATCAATATTAATAAACAGGCCGGTCAAAGTCGCAGTCACGCGGCTATTCATGTTATCCCCCGTTACAAGGGCGATGCGGCTGGGAATAAAGGCGGAATTAGGTATGTGATTCCGAAGAGTGAAAAATAAAAGTCAGCCAATTGTGAAAGGAATTCTTTTTTACCGCAGAGGCGCAGAGAACACAGAGGAATAGAGAAGAGAGAAATTCATAATTTTTGTAAGGATTGTTATATTTGAGCAAACGGCGAGCAAAATAGAGTTAAAATGTGTTTGCAAGGTCTAAAACTACACATTAGCAGCAATTTGGTGTTCTGTTTATGTCTAAGCGCAAAAAGCAAGAATGGCTCAAGGAAACTCTAGAGCTCAAAGAAGACCACAATTGGAAGTCAAAGCCTGGAACTCGAATTTTTGTAGCAGGAAGAGGTGCAGTCCGCTTTGATGTTCCGGAAGATTGGCATTTTGAACCGGATACTAACTCGTTCCGATTTACGGATAAAAAGCCGCCGGATGATGATTGTCGTTTGGAGGTTTCGTTTAATTTGCTACCACCTGGTAACTGGGGAGATTTTCCGCTGGTGCCGCTATTACAGAAGGTGGTTGAAGATGATACGCGAAATCCGATCGCTTTTGGGGAAATTATCCAATTGAAGCGGCAAACTGCTCGCGTTGTTTGGACTGAATTTAAGTTTATCGATCCTCCAGAACAGCGGGAAGCTTTTTCGCGAATCTGTATTGGATTGGGTTCTAATGTTCAGTGTTTGATTACTTTTGATTACTGGGTTGACGATGCAGAGCGTTTGACTCCTGTCTGGGATACGGTGATGGATTCGTTAGTTCTGGGTTTGTTTATTAGCGACCCTCGAACGGGGTTCGCACGTCCAGACTAGACCGATTTTATGGGAAACTTTCAAGAACTAATTTTGCTAAGTGTTGGATTGGCAAGCCACCAGTCAGTAAATTTAGAACCTACATTAAACTTTACAACCGCTTTGCCATGAAAATATCTGGCTTGCCAATTCCGTTGGCGTCGGGCATCACTCCGACGATCGCAAAACCCATTTTTTGATAAAATTCGTAGGGATGACCGCGCAAATTTCTAATTTTGGCGATGTGTTCCCAAACGTTAGGATAAAGATTGATGCCTGAAAGAGTGGTTTGATTGTCTTCGTCGTCGGTGCCCACCCACAGCACGATCCCTCCCCGGTTTTTAGCTTCTGCTGCCAAATCAGCTACGAGCGCTCGACCAATTCCTTGTCTGCGAAATTCTGTTCCCACTACCAGCGGGTGCAGTTCCCAAACATTACCGTCATACTGTTTAATCCCGCCAATCCATCCCAAAACTTGATTGCTGTCGCCGACAGCAATTCGACTGATGCGATCGGCTGCCAAAGATTCTTGCACTTCTTGCAAAGCAGATTTTAGATCGGGCCAAGCATCGGGCCAATGCTCTTTAAAACCTTCAACTATTAATTTAGCTACCTGTTGAATTTTTGGCTCGTCAACCGCACGCAAATCTGTAATTTGTACGTTCATGAATTTACAGACTAAATCAAGGATTACGGACTAATATGCTCACAAACCGGCTTTTATAACCTGGTAAACGGCAAAAACTAAATATTATTCATAGTCTTCAGGCTCCTTATGTTCCAAAGCGAAAAGTTATTATTGGAAAGTTGCGATCGGGCGTTAGCGTTAGCGAAGCGATCCGAAGGAAAGCCCTCGAAGAGGATCGCCAATTCCCCGCAAAATACTAACACAAGTGCCGTACAATTATCCCACCATCCGGCATCAACCAACCTGCTAACCCCATGCTTTGCGATTACCTGGTACAAATCCTCACCGCCCGCGTCTACGATGTTGCTCAAGAAACAGCCCTAGAATGCGCCCCGAATCTATCAGCACGGCTCAACAATAAACTTTTGCTGAAGCGAGAGGATATGCAGTCGGTGTTTTCCTTCAAACTGCGGGGTGCGTACAACAAAATGGCGCAACTGTCGCCGGATTTGCTAGCACAAGGTGTGATTGCAGCTTCTGCCGGCAACCACGCCCAAGGAGTCGCCCTCGCCGCCCGCCACCTGGGAACTCGCGCGATCATAGTCATGCCCGTAACGACGCCGCAGGTGAAGGTAAATGCGGTGATAGCCCGTGGTGGAGAGGTTGTTTTGCATGGGGATGCTTACGATGATGCCTACGCCTTTGCGCGCCAATTAGAGGCCGAAAAAGGTATGACTTTTATTCATCCTTTTGATGACCCGCACGTAATTGCGGGACAGGGTACGATCGGCATGGAAATTCTGCGGCAACATCAAAAACCAATTCACGCGATTTTTGTGGCAATTGGTGGCGGCGGATTGATTTCGGGAATTGGGGCCTATGTCAAGCGGTTGCGGCCGGAAATTAAGATTATTGGCGTCGAACCCATCGATTCCGATGCAATGAATCAATCGCTGAAAGCGGGTAAACGGGTGCGTTTGTCGCAGGTGGGTTTATTTGCTGATGGCGTTGCTGTGCGGGAAGTGGGGGAGGAAACTTTTCGGTTGTGTCAGGAGTATGTGGATGAGATTATTTTGGTGGATACGGATGATGTTTGCGCGGCGATTAAGGATGTTTTTGAAGATACGCGATCGATCTTAGAACCTGCTGGCGCTTTGGCGATCGCAGGTGCGAAAGCTTACGTCGAACGGGAACAAATCGCAGGACAAACATTAATTGCTGTGGCTTGCGGCGCGAACATGAATTTCGATCGGCTGCGTTTTGTAGCAGAAAGAGCCGAGTTTGGCGAACGCCGCGAAGCCATTTTTGCAGTCACAATTCCCGAACAAGCTGGCAGTCTCCGCAAGTTTTGCGAATGTCTGGGAAAGCGCAATTTAACTGAATTTAGCTATCGAATTGCGGATGAGAAAGAGGCACATATTTTTATCGGCGTGCAAATTCAAAACCGTGCCGATGCGGTGAAGATAGCGGAAAGTTTTGAAGATTGTGGCTTCAAGACTTTGGATTTAACTGATGATGAATTAACGAAATTGCACGTGCGGCATATGGTGGGCGGGCGTTCGATGCTGGCCGATCATGAATTGTTTTATCGCTTTGAATTTCCCGAACGTCCGGGTGCGTTGATGAAGTTTGTCGGTTCGATGAGCCCTAACTGGAATATCAGCGTTTTTCACTATCGAAATAACGGCGCAGATTACGGGCGAATTGTGGTGGGAATTCAAGTGCCGCCCGATGAGATGCAGGAATGGCAGGCTTTTTTGGATACGCTGGGCTATCAGTATGGGGATGAGAGTCAAAATCCGGCGTATAAGCTATTTTTAAGATAGTTTGGTTTGTGGTCTTGAAACAAATTAATATTTATGAACGTGTTCAAAAAAATATTGCCGTTTTTTTTGATGATTTTTGCTGTTGCTGTTGTGGCAGCAGTTGCACATTTTGCGATCGAACAAATTTCTAGCCCAGTCAGTTATTTTCAACCTGTGGATACCAGAGATGGTGCAGAGTTGTACAAAAAAGAACTACCCAACGGAAATCACGCTTATTTGCAAGTTATTAACGTCCAAAAAATGCAAATAGACCAGCTAATTGGAGAGGTCGATCGGATGGCTTTTAATAAAGGATTGTATTATCAGGGAGAAAACAAATATTACAGTCCTTTCTTTAAGAGCAAGTTATTCTCTGAAGTTACAGGAGAATACAAAAAACTTTACGGAAATGGTGTTTTTTCCGTGATTAACTGTTCTTTTTTTGAACAATACGAACGCAGCACGCAGCTATCTTTTCCTATCAAATTCAACGGTCAAGTTATTACTGGCGGTAACGGCATCTACGGCCCCGTCAAGAAGCCCAAAGATGGGCAGTATAAAAATGTTCGATTGAAAGCTTTGGTCTGGAATGATCGAGAAGCATATATCACAAATTACGAACCGCAAACCGGAACGCCCTTGAATCAAAAAGAAGTACAAAATGCCGTTGTTACTTACGAATACAAGCACCATCCAGCTAAACTCATATCTAAAAATCCCGCAAATAGGTATCACGTCATCGGTACGCTGGACAAAGATGGTCGCCAGGGTAATGAATTGCTGGCAATTATCACAGTTAATGAAGCGACATTAGATGCAGCAGCTAAGTTAATGCGAGAATTCGGAGTGAAAGGAGATATAGTGACGATCGACGGCGGACTCTCAACTTATCTATTCAATCCTAAAGTCGGCGAGATTATGTTGCCTCAATCAAATAATATTGCCACTCGGGAACTGCCGCACTATTTAGGATTTAGGAATAGAAAATCTCAGACAGCTTTACCAAAAATATTGGTGGCTAAACCAGCAGAAAAAGTGCAGGTGGAAGCAAATAAACCTTATTTGATTTTTTGGAGAGACAATATTCAGGATGAGGTCAAGATTGAGCTGTATCAAGAGAATAAGTTTGTTCAAAGCATAGCCAACCGCGCGACTAGCGATGGGGTTTATGAATGGAAACCTAAGATTGCTGTAAAATCAGGGTCTTTGATTCGGATTTCAAGTGTTAAAAATGCCAAGGTGTCTGGGGCTTTGCAGTTGTGATTGTTGTTGGCAAAGAAATCTCTTTGCGATCGCAAATTCCGCACATCCTCAATACTGAGTCCGGTTGTTTGACCGATCATTTCATCATCCAGGCGATCGAGCAATTGCCGTGCGATCGCAACTAAGATGCGATCGCGCGGCCGTATGATATTCCTGACGTTGAAACGATTTGGTAGTTGCGGGCGATCGCGCTTGGGTTTTTTGGTTAGGGCGATCGCTAAAAACCTACACCGCCTAAAACTTGCTATAATCAGGAATCTTAGAAACTTAACACTAAAGGCTGAGGTTAAAGTCGTGACAATAACTTCACAAGAAACGGATGTATAAATTAAACAATTCCCGATTCTTCTAGGACAGGGATGGGAAATTACCATTCCCCAGTTATTACAAGATTCTCTCAATGTTAATCTGGGAGATATGCTGGTGTTACTCCACATAGGTAATCCGATTGTGCTTGCTCCCAAACAACCTCAAGCTCCCCAACTAATCGATCGGATTGCAACTATTATGCAAAATGAAAATGTAGGTTTGACTGATTTATTGGCGGGTTTAGAAGCGGAGCGAGATGCGATTTGGCAGGATAAACACTCTTGATGCGTAGGATATTTGCAGACAAAGAGTGTGTTAATTGCCGGATGCGGATCGCGAACCTACAACCGTTGAAGCAACTCGTCATACTCTGTATGTGCACCAATCCAAAACCAGTAAATGCGATCGTTCTCTAGTAAGCCAAGAACTCGGTAGTTTAGTCCAACGCGAACTGAATAAATAGGTTGACGCTGACTAACTCGTTTAAACTGAAGGCTGTTGTGGTAGGGATCTGAATGCCAAAGGGCGTATGCTTTGGCTGCTTGCTCTTGAACCGATGCAGGAAGCTGGTCAAGTTTCTTGCGAAATGCGTTAGTAACACTTGATTTCATGGCGAGTCGGGAAAAACTTCCACCAGGGGGGTAATATCGCCAGCAGCGATTTCCTGACGTACTATCTCAGCTAGACTATCCCACTGAGCGTCTGTTGTCGCTTCAAATTGATCCTTCCACACCTGTTCATCACTGATATCCTCTTCCGCCATTAGAATGCGGATTAACTCTCGTTTCTCGATCGCAGACAGTTGTCTAATGGTAGGGAGTAATTCTGTGAGTGTCATCAGTTGTTTTCCTACGATGCGTCTATGTTAACGGTAGCAGCTTAGCGTAGTAATTGCAACTTCCAGGGGAGCTTGGCAAAAATAGGCGCGATCGCATTTTAGTAGCGATCTCGCGGCCGTATGATATTCATTACGTTGAAACGATTTGGTAGTTGCGGGCGATCGCACTTGGGTTTTCTGGTTAGGGCGATCGCGCAAAACATACAATGTCCAAAAAATGCTATACTAACGATTCGATTAATCATTAAAGGTACATACTGCTTGTCCATTTTGCAATTTAACGCAAGCATTTAACTCAACTCCAGGTCCCATATCCCCATAGAATTGATTCCATCTGCTATCGGTATTTTGCCAATAACCGTATTGTTTTCCACTTGAGTCTATCACATAAACTGCTGAATTTACAGGAGCAGATTTTACTTTTGCCCAACTAGCATTACAGGTAGGTGAATATCTCAATTCAATTAAAACTCCTAACTCCTGATTGCGTTTAACTGTTATTGCATTCTTATGGCATTTTTTAACTACTGGATCTAGGTTAATACATGTATCTTTACTGCATGATGGCAAAAAATTATTCATTATAGACAGGAAAGTTGGTATTGCTATAGCAGCAACAATTCCTATTAGTAATATTACTACTAGACTTTCCACTAAAGTCAAACCACAATTGCGATTTGTGACATATCTATTTCTCCACAATTTGTTCAGTGTTTTTCCTCCTTAGTTTGATATTAAAATTAGCGTGGCGATTACCAAGAAGGCGATATTATTTGATTTTGATAAATAACCATGATTTGATATGTGAAAAACTTATTAACCATATAATATTAATTATCAGGTTTTACAAAGCCCGTGCATTGAGGTTCTTTTCCTGGATACTCAATGCAGCCTCTGCTCTCTCTATCTCTGAAAAACATATTGGTAAAATGTGCATCTTTAATACCATCATCCATAATCTTTAGTGGTACATATCTTTTTCTGGCTCGATCCTCAAAGTAGATAGTAGCTCCTATCACTTGTGGTGTTTTGATCCAACTAGCCTTGCATCTAGAAGAGGATCTCATCTCCACTTTCAAGTTCTTGAATTCTGCACCCAGCTCAGGGAAACTAGCCACTGTTGACGTAATCGTCTCTGCTCCTTTATCACAGCCAGCATCCCTAGGATCTCTGTCTGTACAATCTGCTGCATAACAAGCTAGACCAGTCTGACTTGTAGATTTTTTCAGATTGATGTAGGTGTCATATGCTAGCAACGCGAACAACATGGCAGCAATTGCCAAAAGAACAAACAAAACGCTATTGACAAGTCTGACAAACTCACCTTGCTGGAGAGAACCCTGTTCTCTTCCAAAAAGCAGTCCTTGAATTCTGTCTAAGCCATTGGTATTCCTTATGACAATCAGCAAAGCCGCAAGAAGTGCGACTACGATAAACGCAATTAATGTTAAGGGGTTAGTCACTGAAGAAATGGCCTTGAGAAAGGGAACTAAATCCATATTATTGCAATGTAATTACCAGACTTGAATCTATTGATGATTCATTCGCATTTGCATCATTAAATTTGAATTCATTGGCACGACATAATATTCTATATAAAGATTATACTGGTCGCACAAAAAATGTAAAGTAAAAAAAGTGGGAAAAAGTGGGAACTTCCTAAAATTCGGATGCGAAGCTCAAAAAGTTGGAAAAAGTTGGAAAAAGTTTGGTATAGTAACCATACCTATCTCACCATCCCACCTATGGACAGTCCTCAGATATTGCAATTTGTCGATGAAGCTGTCTATACCAACACAGGTAAACGTCTAAATAACTTGCAGCGGAGGATTATCGCAGGCATACTGAACCGTCAAAGATATGCTGACGTTGCAGAAACTTATGGTTATAGCTCCCAGCACGTTAAAAAGGCTAGTCACGAGCTTTTGCAAATGTTATCTGAAGTGTTTGGCGAACAAGTTAAGAAAAGTAATCTTGAATCCGTCCTCGAAAGGCAGATAAATCATAATATAAATCTTGGTAATAAGAATACTTTTAAAAATACTAACAAAATTAGCTACATTAACAATTGTTCTAATCCCTCTACTCCTACGCCCGATCTAAGTCAGCCGGAAAATCCAGACTTGCAGGAGAAAAGCAAAAATCAAACTCAGATTGAAACAATAGATAAATTACGGCAGTTTGGCTTGAGCGACGAACAAATTGCAGAAGCGCTAGATATACCTTTAGAGGTGCTTAAGCAGGTGGACTTGGAGGAGTAAATCTCTGCTATTTGCGATCGCAATGTCATGGTTCTTGTTCCTCAAATAGAGACGGGATATCTCGGCGACCGCTGACTACACGAAGAATCTCAATCCCATCATCCAAAAGTTGGTAGAAAATGATGTAGCCATCCAAAGGCAGACCTCGCAAGTTTGGACGTATTTCTATATAACTTCTGCCTAAATTAGGAAAGTTGACTAATTGCTGGCAACGACGCGCAAAATCTTGAAAAAAGCGCTCACCGGCTTCGATGTTGTTGGTAGTGAAATAATAATCAGTAATTTCGTTGAGGTCAAGGCTTGCCAGAACGTTGATGAGATAACGTTTCATTGTTGAGTCTCGCGCGCTTGCCGGAAACGATCCAAAATCCCTGCGATAAAGGTTTCGCCGTCAATCGGCGGAGTATGTTCGGACATGGCAACAGCAGCATCTATCTTAACTCGTACACAATCGAGCCATTCGCCATCGGCGCGATCGTACTCATCTAACAATCGCAAAGCAACTTCCAGCACTTCTTCGGCCGAACCATATTTACCAGTTTGCAGTTTAGTTTGGATGAATATCTCTTGGGTTTTTGTCAGAGTAATGCTCATAGTATTGATTTACTCGTTTGCTTTAATTATATCGCATCAGTCCTCGAAACCAGCGATCGGCAAAATCTGGATTTCGGGCTCGATACCACTGATAAGCTCGATCGATCTGAGATTGGCCGATCGCAGCTTCATCTTTCCACTTATCCTACAACTAGCAATTCATTAAACTTATTTTTAAAATCTGACGATACCGTCAACGGCTTGTCAACCTCAGCTTCGTAGAGTTTCCAGACATCTCCCAAACTGAACGATCGAAAAGCTGGAGGCGAACCAATCGCTTGCCAAATATTATCAAATTGTTCCCATGAAATAGGGGAGAAAATCTCAGACTCAGACGCACCCTACAACACAAACTAGAATCATCGCGCAAACTCATAGGCCAGATTCGTGATGCGGCCGCGCCAGTAGGGCAATAGTGAGCCATCAGGCAGTTGCCACGCCACCTCACCGGAGAGCGGAATCCGCATACCCTGTCGCAATTCGTAGTCCCAGAAACGGCCCTGCCAGGGCGCCAACACCAGCCCACCGTTAACTGTACGGGCGCGGGCCTCGGCGCGGATACTGGCGATTAACCCTGCTTCATCAAAGCGGAAATCCAGGGAAACAGCGGTGTCGCCATCCTGTAGCGTTGCTCTGGCCCAAGAATTGTCGATCGCCTCCCAGCGAACACCCTGACTCGGCAGCAGTCTCGTCGGATACCAAGCCGCCTCCGCGAAAAAGCGCATCAGTTCCCCTTTGGCAATTTCTGGAGTGCCGCGGATATCCGCCAGAGTCACCAGGCCCAACAGCGCCGCATGGAGGATGCCTTCGCCAGAAATGTAGGCATCATGAACAAACGCATTGATACCGGGCATCATGGCAATTTGCCCGTCCCAGTCAAAGCCAGGGCGCTGAGTAATTACCAATTGAGTTGAGGTGAAGGCGCTCCATTTTTCTGCGGTTTCGCTCATGTTAAACGTGCCTTCGTGGGAAACCCGCGCTGCTGCAATTAGCGGTTGTCCATCCTGGAGCACCGCGCGAAAGTAGCGCTGCACTGGCTGGGGTAAATCGGCGATTTCCCGCGCATCAAATGTCAGAGGTTTAATCGGCAAGCGTGCAGCTTCCAGAGTGGCTCGCAGTTTCTTGGTACCCAGATGCCAGCGGTATGCTCCAAGGGCGATCGCGCCAACAAGGCCAACTACAAGCGCGAGGATGATTAGTACGATCGCCGATCGCCACATGGTGATTCCTCTTGATACCTAAAAACGAGTTAATCAAGGGCGAGTCTTAAACCCATCGACCCACTACAACTCTCACCGTTCCATCTGCCAAAGTTTCCTCTTCTTCAACATGAAAACCCTCTGACTGCACCGCCGCCATCAAACTTTTGCGCGCGTATTTTTGACTAATTGAATTGACAAATTCCTGCTGATTAATTCGAGCGCCCCAAAAATCCGCCACCAATTCATAATCCTCTCCGCTGCGGCGAAAACCCAAATCGTAACCGTTGGATTGCCGAATCACGTACTCCGCATTAGTTTTGTCGCCCCGATAACCCCGCACCTGCACATTGTACTCTACTTGATAACCCAACTCTTCCAACACTTGATGTAGCAGTTCGCCGTTCTTGATCTGAACCTTGATCGTTGTGAAGTGTGACATATCACTTTCGGATTTTTGTGTGAAACGCTGATTTGATTATAATACTATAAACTGCAACAGTCAATAAGTTAGAAGTGGCGAGTTTAAACCAGGTTTGAGCGTCAGCGAAAGCAGCGCGTTTACAAGCCCCCGGATTCATCTGTGCAGAAATTCAAAACCTAGTATCCGATAACAATTCCCCAGATTCATCCGTGAGTTCGTTTTCTTCAATCCTCCAATTTTTCAAATCTAAAATCTAAAATCGTATGATTCATCCGTGAGTTCGCTTTCTTCAATCCTCCAATTCTTCAAATCTAAAATCTAAAATCGTATGATGGCCGACAATTCTAACCAACCCAGAGAATATGATGCCGTCCTCGGCGGCCAAAGTCAAATCCCGATCGCCGGCGCTGTTTTGGGAGGCATTGCCGGAGTCAAGCAGCGCTTCAACAGTCCTAGTATCGAGTCGCGGATTGCCGCTGTTAAAGATGCTCCTAAATACGGAGGCGCGGGTTTAAATTTAGCACTTGAGGCGCTAGTTGACCCCGCACCCGAAGTGCAGCGAGTTGCTTATTTAATTTTGCGACCGAGGACAGAACCTCTAGTACGCCAAACTTTAAAAGACTTCGTGCCTTACAAGCTTTTTGACTGCATCCGCACTGTCAAAACTGGGACAAATGTTGCGATTAGTCCCGGAGGATCTCGCACGGCGAGTTTGCACGGGAAAATAATTAGAATTTGCGATGTAGAGACAGGAGAAATACTCTATACTCTTGAGAAGTATCCCCGCGCTCAAGAAACTTTTGTCCTTTGCAAAGAAAGCGAAGTTTTTGTGAGGAGCAGAAATACTCCGAAACATCGTGCGATCGAAATTTGGCATGAAGGAGAATTGCGGCATACTTCTCTCGGACCTGAAGCGGAAATTACCGCAATTGTCATCAGTCCTGACACTCAAGTTATCGCCAGCGGTTCGGCAGATACTACTATCAAAATTTGGAATTTAGAGACGGGAAAGTTAATCTGTACTTTTGGCAGTCTTTTAACTTGGGGCGCTCATAAAGCAGGAATTGTTAGTCTTGCTTTTAGCCCGATCGCACAAACTCTCGCTAGCAGCAGTTCTGACGGTACAATTAAGCTGTGGAACCTCCGCAACAGAGAATGCTCCCAAACAATTAAAGGTTATGCGAATTGTCTGGCTTTCAGTCCAGACGGGCAGACGCTGGCTACTGGCGGCTGGGACAGAAATATTCAACTGCGACAGCTATCGAATCCAGATAGTTCAATCACATTGGCAGGGCATTTTAACTCGATAAATGCGATCGCCTTTAGTCCCGACGGACTCACTGTTGTCAGTGCTAGTGCGGATTGTAATATCAAATTTTGGAATGCCAGTAGCGGCGAACATATTCACACTCTTAGCGGACATCAAAACTCTGTTACTTGTCTTACTTTTAGCAGCGATGGTGAAACTATTATTAGTGGTAGCTTAGACAAAACTGTCAAAATTTGGGGAGTTAATTGAAGAAAGAAGGAAGTTCGGCAACGGATTTTGTAACGGATGTAACGGATGGAACAAAGAGGGAAGAGGGAAGAAGGAAGAAGGCAGAAGGAAGAAGGAAGAGGCTATCCGCATGGGGAAAGTGCAATTAAACGCGTCCTAACCGTCGGGCGGGGTGGCTATATTTCAATTTTCCCGATTGCCGATGCCTCAGTGGGTGAATCTACGCAAACAAATATAATAAATTTACAATTCGAGTTCTTGTGCAAGCCGAGGATTGCGGAACTTGTTTTTGTCCTACTACAAATACTTACAGTACAAATACCGATTTGTAGCCATTATTTAGCTTATCATCAATTTGTGAACCGTAGCCATAAAACCCGATCTATCTGCAATTTCTGAATCCTTTAAACTAGCTTTAAACTATCGCATCTTGCGCGAATGAGTATTCTTACTAACTGTAATATTTCACTTAAAAAGTTTATGCTTAAAAGATAGGCTGGCATTAAATATACAGTCCATCCCAGAGTAACCATGTCACACTGCAACCAATCCATCTGTCGTTCCCGCCATTTCGCAGAGATGTGCGATAGTGCTGCCAGTTGGCAGCAAAAAGCCGATCGACTAACGGTAGAATTAAAGAGCACCCAGGATCTGCTTCACGCAGAAATCGATCGGCTCAAACAAGCCAACGAAACCCTTCACGCCGCTGTCAGTTGTGCCCCCGTTTTCCTGTGGGCAACAGATAAAAAGGGCAAGTTAACCCTTGCAGCAGGGAAAGGATTAGAAAATTGGGGACTCAAACCAGGTGCAACTATCGGGCGATCGATTTTTGAAGTTTACAGCAGCCAGCCAGATATCTTAGAAAATATTGCCGAGGTATTAGCAGGAAACGATCGTACTTGGAATGTCCGAAAGGGGCATTTTATTCACGAAATTCGATCGGCAGCGCTGCGAGATGCAAACGGCGAAGTTGTCGGCGCAGTTGGTGTTTCTACTGACATTACCGAACGCGAGCGAGCGACGGCAACTCTGGAAACGGCAAATCAAGAATTAGAAGACAAACTTCCGCAGGAGACGGCACTGTTGAATACAGCACTTGCCGAAAGCGAAAAAAAGTACCGCAACCTCGTAGAAACCTCCCAAGAATTGATTTGGTCGATCGATATTGAAGGCCTCTTGACTTTTGTCAATTCCGCCGCCAAACGCATCTATGGTTACGAACCGCCAGAAATGATCGGACGCCGCTTCACCGATTTTTTAGTTCCCGATCAAGAAAGTAGACCAAGAGAAATATTTGCCCAACTTTTAGCGACAACCAGAATTCAGCCACAAACCGCTAATTCTCCTTACGAAACAGTACACATTCGTAAAGACGGTACTCCCGTCCACCTGCGCGTCAACAGCATCGTCAACCAAGCTGAAAACGGCGCTATTTTAGGCTTGTGCGGAACGGCGACAGATATTAGCGATCGCAAGCGATCGGAAGAAGCACTCCAAGAAGCTACAGACCAACTTCGCGCCGTTTTGGATGCCGTACCGGGACTGATTTCTTGGATCAGTTCAGATTTGCGGTATATTGGAGTCAACCAGCACTTAGCAACCTCATTCAACTTGTCTCCTGAAAGCTTTGTCGGTCAAGAAATAAACTTTCTCGAAAAAGGCTCGACTTTTGGAGAACTGAGCAGAAATTTTTTTGACAGTTCATCTCAGCAAACCTGGCAAGAAATAGACATTAAAATTAACGGTTTCGTCCGCAACTATTTGATAGTAGCTCATAAATATCATCATGGAACCGCAGCAGTTTTCGTAGGAATAGACATTACCGACCGCAAGCGTGCAGAAGCTCTAAAAAACCAATTAATCTGCTCGCTGCAAGAATCAGAACACAAATTTCGTAGCCTTTATGAAGCCACCAGCGACGCAGTAATGTTGCTTGACGAAAAGGAGTTTTTTGACTGCAACCCCGCCACCTTAAAAATATTTGGCTGTAGCAACAAAAAAGAATTTTACGGCAAGCATCCGAGGGAGTTTTCCCCGCCATTTCAGCCTAACGGACAAGACTCATCCAGTCTAGCTATACAGAGAATATCGACAGCAATGCAAACAGGTAGCTGTCGATTTGACTGGGTACACAAACGACTCGACGGTTCAGAATTTTCCGCAGAAGTTCTGTTAAACGCAATGGAAATTAACGGACAAAAATTTCTCCAAGCAGTAGTACGCGATATTACAGATCGCAAACGCGATGAGGATCAAATCAAAGCCTCTCTCGCCGAAAAAGAAGTTCTTCTCCAAGAAATTCACCACCGCGTCAAAAACAACCTCCAAGTTATTTCCAGTTTGCTCAAACTTCAGTCCCGCTACATCCAAGACAGCCACGTTAGTGAAATGTTAAAAGAAAGTCAAAACCGAGTCAGATCAATGGCCCTGGTTCACGAACAATTGTATCAATCCAAAGACTTGTCAAACATTGACTTTGCTGAATACATCCAAAATCTCGCCCACAATTTATTCCAAGCTTATGAAAATCATGCAGAAGGCGTCAACTTGCAAACAAATATTGCGCCGTGTTCTCTTAATATTGATACGGCAGTTCCTTGCGGGTTAATTATCAACGAGCTTGTGACAAATGCCCTCAAATATGCCTTTAAAGGACAAGTTAAAGGTAAAATCAACATAGATTTCACTTTAGATAATAACAGAGTTTGCGTGCTAACCGTGAGCAACAGCGGAATTGGTTTTCCTCAAGACTTAGATTATCGCAAAGCCCGAACGTTGGGTTTGCGACTGGTTGGGTCTTTAGTCAAGCAAATCCGGGGGGGAATAGAACTGTTAGAAACTGCTGGCACAACTTTTAGAATAACCTTTTGTCAACCTAAATTGCAGCCGGAGGAAAAAATTAGTGTCCAACAAAAAAATTCTGATAGTTGAAGACGAAAGCATCATTGCGGAAGACATTTCCGACTGTTTGATCTCTCTAGGATATAGAATAACTGGGATGGTCTATTCGGGAGAAGAAGCGATTGAATCGGCAGCAAAGTTGCGCCCAGATTTAGTTTTAATGGATGTTAACCTGCAAGGAGAAATCGACGGCATTACAGCAGCAGAAGAAATTCGCTTGCGATTTCAAATTCCGGTAGTTTATCTGACAGCTTATGCCGATGAAACTACTTTGCGACGAGTCAATAGTACAAAACCGTTCGGCTATATTGTCAAGCCATTTGAAGAAAAAAACTTGCACACAACTATTCAACTGGCACTCTACCGACATCAGTATGACAGCTTAACAAATCTGCCGAATCGTTCGTTTTTACGAGAAAAGTTAAGTCGAGTATTAGATGGTCAAAAAGAATTGTCAGTCGTCGTTCCAGTTGTCACGCTTAGCTTAGATAAAATCAACCGCATTAACAGTACCTGGGGACACGATATCGGCGACTCAGTGCTTTGCACCATCGCCCAGCGGCTAACTAACTGCATGGAAAACATTGATATTGTTGCTCGTTTGGAAGCAGCACAATTCGCGCTAATTCTTAAACCAGTTGCAGAAAAACAGGATGTAGCTAAGATGGCTCAAAACATTTTAGATATTGTATCCCAAAGTATAATTGTCAAAAATTGCGAAGTCTATGTCACTGCTAGTATGGGAATATGCTTGTATCCCGGAGACGGCACCGACGGAGATGAAATGCTGAAAAATGCTTATATAGCAATGTATCAATCTCAGCAGAAAGGCGGTAATAGTTTTCATTTTTATACGGCAAAAAATGCTAAACTTTTTATTAATACACTTCTTCAAGAAACTTCACTGCGGCATGCTTTAAAAAGCTCAGAGTTTGAAATCTACTATCAGCCGCAAATAGAAATTAAAACAGGTAAAATGATTGGTGCTGAAGCTTTGGTGCGCTGGAATCATCCAGAACGGGGGCGAGTTTCTCCGGGAGAATTTATTCCAATGGCTGAAGAAATGGGCTTGATTGCACCGTTGGGCGAATGGGTATTAGAGACTGTTTGCAGGCAAAATCAAGCATGGAAAAGAGCAGGTTTGCCACCCCTGCGAGTGGCAGTTAATGTGTCAGCCCGTCAATTCGAGCGCAAAAATTTCACGGAAAGAGTGAGGGATATATTAACAGAAACTAATCTCGATCCCAAGTGCTTGGAATTAGAACTGACGGAAAGTCTTGTTTTGCAAGACGAAATTGCAGCAGCTAAAGCTTTTACGGTGTGGAAAGAGCAGGGGATTAGGATTGCAATTGATGATTTTGGAATGGGATATTCTTCTTTGAGTTATCCCAAACGCTTTCCGTTTGATGCGATCAAAATTGACAAGAGTTTTATTCGGGATATTGCAGACGATCGCAAAAATGCAGCGATAACAATAGCGATTATTCAAATGGCACACTGCATGAATATGACGGTGGTGGCTGAGGGGGTAGAAAATAAGCAAGAACTTGATTTTTTGTGCGAGTACGAATGCGACGAAATTCAAGGCTATCTTTTCAGTCAGGCTTTGCCAAGGGCTGAGTTTGAAGCGCTGCTCAAAAGTGATAAGTGCTGGAATTTAGATCAATTCCGGTTGCAATCCTCATGATTGTTGACTGTTGACTGTTGACTGTTGACAACTGACAACTGATAACTGCCCACTGACAACTGACAACTGACAACTGACTAATTTAAAAGATACGATCGCCCAACCAACTTCCCAGCCACAGCCCGAAACCGGAAGTAACCACCAACAGGGTAAACGTGTAAAGCCCGCTGGTAATGTGGATCAACCTTTCTGCGGCTACCATGCGCGCCACAACTCCAGCAATAATCCCGATCGCAGCCCAAGCCCCATAAACACTCTTAGACCCGGCGATAGCTAAGGCTTGGACGATCGCCTCCAAACTCGCCCCAGCCAAAGCCCCCGCCCACGCCCCAATCCCCAGCCCGATCGCACCAGAGAGCCCGACGGGGCCGCGAGAATGCACACCTACTTCCGTCGCCAACCCGCACGTCAAGCCGACAATCGCCCAACACACGGCCGCCACCAGCGCCTTAACCCAATTCCCAGAACCCGTTCCAGCCATCAATCCCACCACTGTCACCACTCCCCCTACAGCCAACACAGCAGCCACGGCCCGATACTGGGCCTCGGAACTGGCGATCGCCCCCAAACCAGCCCCAACAGCGCCCCAAGCAGCCCCTGTGACCATTCCTCCCGCCTGAAAACCGGCGATCGACCCCCCCACCGCCCCAGCCAAAACTAACGCCGCCAGCCACACTCTAGGCATTGCTGAACCCTCCGCCAGCAACATCGCGGCCCACAGCCAATCTGCACCGCAGATTAAAACCCACATCCACAGCGGGGCGGCTGATACAGTCAAAATCCAACCGGTCAAGGCGTAACTCGCCACGGCGATTGCCAGCGGCCACCAAGGGAAGCTTGAATAGTGTTGAGAGGGCCGCACTTCCCTCGGCGCGCTTCGTGGTTTTGAGTATTGAGTTGAAAATTCTTTTTTCTTTTTCGAGATAAGCTTTGGATAGTGTTGAGATCGCAGTGCTTGCCTCGCCACGCTTCGCCCAGGTTGCTTTCTGCCCCGCCACGCTTGACGATTGTGAGTGGTAAATCGTTTTTTGCTTGAAGAGTTTTTTTGAGTGAGAAATTTTTTGGAGGTGGCTTTTGGGCGGGTTTGACTGCGCTGGGAACCAGGCCTAGCGGCAGATTTTCGAGAAGGCCTTCTCAGCGGCTTTTCCGGCGCGGGGGGCGGTGGCTGCTGAAACTGTTGTTCGATCGACCTCGATTCAGGCTGACTCAGAAACGACAGCAACTGCTGGTAAGCTTGATTAATTTCTGTTAATCGTTGTTGAGCTTTTTGTTGCAGGCGGTCGTTGTTGGCAAACCGATCGGGATGCCACACAAACGCTAAATCCCTGTAAGCGCGCTTAATTTCTTCTAAGGAAGTTCCCGGCTCAATTTCGAGGATTTCGTAGCATCGATTAATGTCAGCCATAGGCTTCGGGCAGGTGTTTGTAAATTCGCGTGAAGCGAAGCTATCCCGTAGGGAATCGTACTTAACATCTTCTACTATTCTCAGCCAAGCTGCACAGTAAGCCGAGATCCGATCAAGTGTCAAGCGTCCTCAAGTCTGCGGGCCATCCTTCCGGTCGATCAATGCAGGCGGACAACTGAGTACAATGAGAAAATCCTTTCGTGCGATCGGTAACTGTGTCTGTGTCGGCAAATCAAGCTCCCATCTTCATCTTAGTTGACGGTCACTCCCTGGCCTTTCGATCCTACTTCGCCTTTGCCAAAAGTCGAGACGGAGGCTTGCGAACTACAACAGGCATTCCCACCAGCGTCTGTTTTGGCTTTCTCAAGTCGCTGCTGGAAGTAATGGCGGCCCATGACCCCCAGTACATGGCGATCGCCTTTGACCTCGCCACACCCACATTTCGCCACGAAGCAGACGACACCTACAAAGCCGGTCGTGCCGAAACACCCGAAGATTTTAAGCCGGATATCAAAAACCTGCAAGAACTCCTCACCTATTTGAATTTACCTGCAATAACTGCTCCCGGCTACGAGGCGGACGATGTTTTGGGAACTTTGGCAAACAAAGCCAGCGCGGCCGGTTATCAGGTCAAAATCCTCACGGGCGATCGAGATTTGTTTCAATTAGTAGAAACCGACAAACAAATCAGCGTATTATATTTGAGTACCGATGAACTCAGGCGATCGGGCAAAGGCAAATCCCAAGAATACGGCCCGGAAGCAGTCAAAGAAAAACTCGGCATTTTGCCAGAACAAGTAGTAGATTACAAAGCCCTCTGCGGCGACAAATCCGACAACATCCCCGGAGTTAAAGGCATCGGCGACAAAACCGCCCTGCAATTGCTGGAAGCTTACAATTCCCTTGATGGAATTTATGCAGCCATCGATGAGATTAAAGGCGCAACTAAGAAAAAGCTAGAAGAAGGCAAAGAAGCTGCTTATCATTCTCAACGCATGGCGACAATTGTCCAAGACGTTCCCTTAGAAATCAACTTAGAAGATTGCCAGCTTATAGGTTTTGACGAATCAGCCCTGATTCCCATGCTGGAAAAGTTGGAATTTAAAACATTTTTAAGCAAAGTTAAACAAATTCAAAAACGGTTCGGCGGTGTAGAAGAACCATTGGCAAAGGGCGGGCAAGATGCCCACCCCACAATCAATTCACTGGAGAGTGGAACAGGCATCTTGCCTGTTGCCGACAGTGGAACAGGCATCTTGCCTGTTGCAAAGGGCGGGCAAGATGCCCACCCCACAAGAGATAAGTCACCTCAAACTTCTGAAATTTCAGAAGATGAAGGTGACACATTTTACAGTTTGGCAGAAACCCTAGCCGCCCAGCAGGAAAACAAACTGCCAATTAAACCCCGAATAATTCAAACAACCGAACAGTTAAACGAATTAGTTCAACTGCTGCAAACCTTCACCGACAAAGCCTCACCCGTGGCGTGGGATACCGAAACCACCGCCATCGAACCGCGAGACGCCGAATTAGTGGGAATTGGCTGCTGTTGGGGAACAGGCGAAGAGGATGTTGCTTACATTCCCACCGGACATAAAACGGGCAAAAACTTGGACAAAGCCACAGTTTTAAATGCTTTGCGTCCGATTTTGGAAAGCGAGAATTATCCGAAAGCGCTGCAAAATGCTAAGTTCGATCGATCGATCCTGCGTTGTCAAGGAATCAAACTAGCCGGAGTTGTCTTCGACACCATGCTAGCCAGTTACGTACTCAATCCCGAAACCAGCCACAGTCTCAGCGAACTGTCAAGGGAATACTTAGGCATTGTTGCCAAAACTTACAATGAATTAGTGCCGAAAAACAAAACAATTGCTGACATCAGTATTGTAAAAGTCGCAGACTACTGTGGCATGGATGTGTACACCACATTTCAGTTAGTACGTAAACTTAAAGCCAAATTGAAGAAATTTGATGAATCTAGCTTTCCCGGAAAAACTTTGGAGGGGTTATTGCTGGAAGTAGAACAGCCTCTCGAACCAGTTTTAGCAGAAATGGAATATTGCGGAATTCGCATTGATTCAGCATATCTGCAAGAACTATCGCAACAGCTAGAAAAGAGCTTAAAAGAAATAGAAGAAAAGACTTATCAAGCAGCGGGGAGAAAGTTTAATTTAGGTTCCCCGAAACAACTCAGCGAAATATTGTTAGAAAAAATCCCGGATGAGTTTCAGAAAAAGTCGCGAAAAACTAAGACTGGATACTCTACAGACGCCGCCGTATTGGATAAATTGCAAGGAGACCACCCGATTGTAGACGATTTATTAGAACACCGAACATTATCCAAGTTGAAATCAACTTATGTCGATGCTTTGCCGCAGTTAGTGCGTGCGGATACCGGGCGAGTGCATACAGATTTTAACCAAACTGCAACGGGTACGGGAAGGCTTTCTTCTTCTAATCCAAACTTACAAAATATTCCCATCCGCACCGAGTTTTCGCGGCAAATTCGCAAGGCTTTTTTACCGGAAGCAGGTTGGCTGATGGTGTCGGCTGACTATTCTCAAATTGAACTGCGAATTTTAGCTCATTTGAGTCAAGAACCTGTGTTAATAGAAGCTTACCAAAATAACCGAGATGTGCATACTGTGACGGCTCAACTGTTGTTTGAAAAGGAAGAAATAACTCCCGACGAGCGCAGGTTTGGCAAAACGATTAATTTTGGGGTAGTTTACGGTATGGGGGCGATTAAGTTTGGGCGATCGATGGGCAAGACTTCCAAAGATGGCAAGGAGTTTATTGCTAAATTTAACGCTCGCTATAGTAAAGTTTTTGAATATTTGGAGAAAGTAAAAAAAGAGGCGATCGCCCTCGGATACGTTACCACAATACTCGGCCGCCGCCGTTACTTAACCTTCGAGAGCGAAAGCCTCCGCGACTTAAAAGACCGCAATCCCCAAGACATTCACTCCGATAGACTTAAATCTCTCAGCAGAGATGACGCCCAATCTTTGCGGGCGGCAGCCAACGCTCCCATTCAAGGTTCCAGTGCTGATATCATTAAACTTGCCATGATTGAGGTACACAAAATTTTGCAAAACTATCAGGCGCGGCTGCTGCTGCAAGTTCATGATGAATTAATCTTTGAAGTACCTCCCGATGAATGGGAAGAATTGCAGCCGAAAATTAGAGGTGCGATGGAAAATGCTCCGACAATTATAAGTGCGATGGAAAATGCTCTGCCGAAAAATACAAGTGCGAAGGAAAATGCGCCAGGTATGGTACCGCTGATAGTTGACATCCACGCTGGCCAAAATTGGATGGAAACTAAATAAAACAGAGAAATATGAGCCAAACTAAAATCGTCATTTTCCCAAAAATAAAAACCTTAAGTGCAGTTGCTCTGCTATTGCTACTATTCGGGTGTCCGCAAAAGTTCGCACCGAATAGCTATGCTGTCAAGCGAGTCAGCGACGGCGACACGCTTGTCGCCAGTGATGCCGCCGGGAAAGATATCAAAGTGCGTTTTGCCTGTGTAGATGCACCGGAAGTCGCGCACACAAATGCTGAGAAAAATAGCAAAGCAGCAGCAAAAAAAAATCAATTTAAGTGGGGAAACCTAGCGCACCAAAGAATGCAGCAGCTAGTCAAAAAAGGGGGCGGTCGCGTTGTTTTGACCGTCACGGATACTGACCGCTACGGCCGCAAAGTTAGCGAAGTTCGCTTGCCAAACGGCACATTTGCCCAAGAAGTTTTGACCCGCGAAGGATTAGCAATGGTTTATCGTCCTTACTTGAAAAACTGTCCGAGTGCAAGTGTTCTGGAGCAAGCGGAAGCCGAAGCTAAGAAAAATCGCCGCGGCGTTTGGGGAGATTCTAAGTTTGTTCCTGCGTGGAAATTTCGGAACAGTGATAAATGAACGGAACCAGGAAGTTAGGCAATGGATTGTAGAACGGATTTAATGGATTTAACGGATGGATTTTGAGGAGGGACATGGCATTGCCTTGTCCTGACGGGGAGCTACGACTTTTAAGAATTGGTATAAGATTGATGATTGTCGCAAGATTTTTTTAAATTGGTATTATATTGTTGGCCTGGAATCTGGGAACCTGTATCCGACATTTACAGTCTTGGACTCATTCAGGTCTTGTTAAACCCGGTCTCTACTATAAATCTTAGGTTGAGCTGCGAGGCATCCGCCCAGAAACCGGGTTTCTAGAGCCCGATGCCGATCGCCCTAATTTAGTACAATACAATCAGGACGAGGTTCTGCTCCTACGGTCTGCAATCTGTGGAGTTTCGGCGATAGCTGACGCCAGATTCATCTAAAACCAGACATGAGTTCGATCGCACTTTTCTCCGACCTGTTTTGAGGAAAAGTCAACAAATGTGATAGGCTCCAGATAAACCCATAGACTGCTGACAAAAGCGGTCTATTGCAATCACCCAAAATTAACTTTAAGGGACATCAATGAATTTCAAACATCTGGTTATTTCCGGCCTTGCCCTGCTCCTCGGTACTGCAATTGTAGGAAATGCGATTGCTCAAGAACTAACCGACAACCAAAAAACGGTTATTTGTCGCTTGAAAACAGAAGTTGACCAGCGGAAAGGCAACGGTCAAAAATTAGTATTTGTGCCGTTGCTGGGCCAAGTTCGCAAGCAAGTTTCATCTCCTTTTAGAGCCACGCTGCATCCTAATGTGGAGTATGTTTTTGTTGCCACTTGCGACGGAAATTGTCAGGATTTAAATTTATCTCTCAAGGATGAAAGCGGTCAGGAAATCGCTGTGAGTCAAAAAACAGGCGAACTGGCGTCAATCTCTTTTACTCCCCCATCCCAAGGTCAATATCAAATCACTGCTAAACCGGGCGAATGCACGACGGCAGAGGGTTGCAGTTACGGCCTGGGAATCTTCGTTCCTGCCTCTGCAAACGTACCTAATGCTTCAAGAATTCCTGCGGAGATAGCACAATTTCGACTTTGCCAGTAGAGGAGAACTTACAAGTTGTGAGTTGTGAGTAGAGTTAAGTTGTGAATAACAAATCTAACTCATAACTTGCAACTTATAACTCGTAAATTTTAATGAGTTATTCACAACTTCGCCCAACTGTCAAGCAGAGAAAGCAGTGGAACCTTGCACAGACCCGAAAGTGCCGAAATTGGGTTGGGGATGAAAAACTCTATTTACCCTTACGCAGGCATCAATTAGAATATAGATAATGCCTCTCAGGGTAACGAGTATATTGCCCATGTCTTCAACCTTAGCCTCGAAAAATCAACCCCATCACCCTCCTCAAACAGATTGGAGAAATCTGTTCAGTCGCTTGGGTATCAGGCAGAAAATCGGCTGCGGATACGCCTTGGTCATTGGTATTGCCGTTTTGGGTGCTGTGGCGGGACGGGGAGTAGAATTTTATTACAAACAGCAGGTTCGGGAAAAACTGGCGATCGACCGAGATAAAGGGGAAATCCTGACCAACCTCAATAGTACGGTACAGGAAGTCAGAATTCACCAGCAAAAGCTGGCGAGTCTGACGGCAAAACCGCAAATTTTCGATCGCGAACGCTCGGAATTCCTGACTCGCGTTGCTCAGATGAGCGGCATCCTCGAACAACTGCAAACCTTTCCACCGACGAAGAATCCCGAGGTGGCCAAAGACTACGAACTGCTTCAACAGTTCGTTCAAGCCAACGGCAAAACAGTAGAATCATACTTTCAAGAAGTACAAAAATTGTTGGCGACTGCGAAATTATCTGGTTTAAATCCGCAGCAGCAGCAGGCTTTCCAGCGGAACTTGAACAATTTTGTCGCTGGCAAAACCGCTTTGAAACTCGAACAGTTTTCGCAGGATTCAGCCAAACTGGCCGGCAGCTTTGGCGAGAAAGCAGACGAGGCATTGAGTACCTACGACAAAGCAGAAAAACTCGGAACTCTAATTCTCATTTGCTCTCTCTTGATATCAGCCGCGAGCGCAGCAATTCTAGCAGCATACACCAGCGGGGCGATCGCCCGCTCCTTAGAAGCCACCACCCTCATCGCTCAGCGAGTCACAGAAGAATCGAACTTTGATTTGCAAGTACCTGTCACTACTTCCGACGAAGTGGGAATGCTAGCAATTTCCCTCAACGAACTAATCCAAAGAGTAGCGGAATACACAGAAGAATTGCACGAAGCAAAAGTAGCCGCCGAAGCTGCCAACCGCTCGAAAAGTGCATTTCTCGCCAACATGAGCCACGAACTACGCACCCCTCTCAACGCCATCATTAACTACAGCGAAATGCTGCAAGAAGATGCTCAAGATTCCGGTTCAGAAGACTTTCTCCCGGACTTAGAAAAAATTCAAACCGCAGGCAAACACCTGCTGGATATGATTAGCGACATCCTCGATATTTCCAAAATAGAAGCCGGTCACGTCACCCTTTATTTGGAAAACTTCGACGTGGCGACCATGATTGAAGAAGTGATGACTACAGCTCAACCGCTAGTAGAAAAAAAAGGCAATGCTTTAGCACTGAAAACAAAAGGTGAACTCGGCACAATGTACGCCGACCAACCGAAAGTGCGGCAAATTCTCCTCAATTTGCTCAGCAATGCTGCCAAATTTACCGAAAAAGGCGTCATTACTATCGGCGTGGAAAGAATTAAAATTGAAAAATCTAGATCGGCGAAACAAAATAAAAATAATGATTTTCAGTCGGGTTCAAACTACACTTCTCAAGTTTTAATGTTTCGAGTCAGCGACACCGGCATCGGCATGACGGACGAGCAATTAGAGCAGATATTTAAACCTTTTACTCAAGCTGATGCTTCGACTACCCGCAAATACGGAGGGACGGGTTTGGGATTGACAATTAGCCAGCGTTTATGTCAAATTCTCGGCGGCGAAATTAGCGTCGAAAGCGAGGACGGTAAGGGTTCAACTTTTATTGTCAGTCTCCCGGAACGGGTTGTGATGCAGGCCTGAAGTCAGGCAAGATATGGATTTTGGCACGGATACACGGATTAATTATTGATCATTCGTCAATAGTCAGGAGACAGATATTCAAGGAAAAAGAAAGAGGGAGGAAGGAAGAGGGAAATTTTAAAATGTATTGATATAGCAACCGCCAAGGCTGTTAGGGCATAAAGTGTAAATAGCCCCAATTGCCGTGCGATCGCAAAACCCATCTCCAAAGTTGTACTCTTAAATATCAATACTTCGGACAGTTTTTGATTACCAGCCGTAGAATAAGGGTTTCAAGGCTCCAAGGCGATCGAGCTATCAACCAAAAATCCAGGGTTTCAGACTACGAAATAAAAACAGTTCGGACTATTGAAATATCAGGGCTTATGAATATTACTCGCGTCTCAGTTGACTCAGCAGGCAATCAGGCCAATCAAAGTCCATCGGTATTCTCCGATCCTTCCATTTCGTCCGACGGGCGGTTTGTGGCGTTTGGATCTCCAGCATCCAACCTCGTGCCGGGGGACACTAACGCTAGTAGTGATGTCTTTGTGCACGACACGCTAGCCAATACCACGACCAGTGTCTCAGTTGACTCAGCAGGCAATCAGGCGAACAATTACTCCTTCAGCCCCTCCGTCTCAGCCGACGGGCGGTTTGTGGCGTTTGAGTCTGGTGCCACAAACCTCGTACCGGGGGACACTAACAATACAAACGACATCTTCGTGCGGGACTTGTTGACGAATACTACCACCCACGTCTCAGTTGACTCAGCAGGTAATCAGGGGAACAGCCTTTCCGGCAATCCCTCCATCTCAGCCGACGGGCGGTTTGTGGCATTTTTCTCTTATGCCACAAACCTCGTGCCGGGGGACACTAACAATAGCGGCCACATCTTCATGCGAGACTTGTTGATGAATACTACCACCCGCGTCTCTATTGACTCAGCAGGCAATCAGGCGAACAAGTATTCCGGCGATCCCTCCATCTCAGCCAACGGGCGGTTTGTGGCATTTTGGTCTGAGGCGACAAACCTCGTACCGGGGGACACTAACAATAGTGGCGACATCTTCGTGCGGGATTTGTTGATGAATACCACTACCCGCGTCTCTGTTGACTCAGCAGGCAATCAAGCGAAGAAGGAGTTCTACGACCCCTCCCTTTCAACCGGCGGATCCTTTAGCCCCTCCATCTCAGCCGACGGGCGATTTGTGGCATTTTGGTCTGGTGCCACAAACCTCGTGCCGGGGGACACTAACAATAACGCCGACATCTTCGTGCGCGACACGCTAGCCAATACCACCACCCGTGTCTCAGTTGACTCAGCCGGCAATCAGGCGAACGATTACTCCTTTGACCTCTCCATCTCAGCCGACGGGCGGTTTGTGGCGTTTGGTTCTAGTGCCTCGAACCTCGTGCCGGGGGATACTAACAATAACGCCGACATCTTCGTGCGGGACTTGTTGACGAATACCACCACCCGCGTCTCTGTTAACTCAGCAGGCAATCAGGGGAACAACGGGTCCTTCGAGTCCTCCATCTCTGCAGATGGGCAGAGAGTAGCGTTTTCATCTGAGGCCAGTAACCTCGTACCGGGGGATACTAACTTTACTTTCAATAGTCGCCTCGATGTCTTTGTTTCTGACACCGGTAGCACTCCAGGCAATAACCCTCCTGATAACAGCATCAACGGCAGTCCCGACAACGACATCCTGACTGGCACCAGCGGCAACGACATCATCAACGGTGTGGAAGGGAATGACGTACTTATGGGTTTGCGAGGCAACGATATTCTAGTCGGCGGCGACGGCAGCGATATCCTGAATGGTGGCAAAGGTTTTGACACCCTCAACGGCGGTGGGGGCAACGATATTCTAGTCGGCGGTGGGGGCAACGATGTTTTTGTTTTAGGTATCGGATTGGGAGTTGATACAATCGTTAATTTCGCCAAGTCTCAAGATACCGTGCAATTAATCAATGGTTTGAGCTTCCGACAGCTATCAATTGCGCCGGGAACTGACGGCACATTAATTACAATAGCCAGCAGCGGTGAAGTTTTAGCTTCTTTGATAGGTGTTCCTCCCAATCTCATTGGTTCTGAAGATTTCATCTCGGTCTAGAGATAGTAAAATAGCACTCCTTGCAGGAGTCGTAAATTTTTACCCCACCCCAGCCCTCCCCTTACCAAGGGGAGGGAGTAAGAAATTCACAAATGATTTAGGATTGCTATATAGGGGTTCTACGTAAGTTTTGATAATTCCCAGGTTAAAACCTGGGAATATAGCAAGCCTAAAGAACGAAGCTTTGTACAAAAGTAGTTTTCAAGACTCCTTCAAAAGTCCGTTCTGTCTTGTCCACCAGCACAACGACATTGCGGCCGTTCGGAGACAAACGAACTTCTCGGATTGAATAAGAGAACACCCAATCTTGAAAATTGTTCAGCGTTCCGAGGACACGCTGCCGACCGTTATGATTAATTACAAGACGCATTGCCGCGCTTTCTCTGCCAGCCGAAGCATTTTTTTGCCGCTGTTCCAGGCGAATTTGTAAAGGCTTTGCTGTATTGACTTTGACGGCGATTGTCTCGCTTCCATTGGCTCCGGGAGTACGAGAAATAATGTTCAGTTTAGTTCCAGCTTTGGGAGGAGTTAACTTCAAAGTTTGCCTGCTATTCCAACTTTTTTTAAGCAAGTCATCTTCTGCCATTTTAGTGCTTTTATTGGAGTCGGGTTCGCCATATTTAGTTTCGATACACCCATTTTTGATGCAGGAATTTGCAGCAACTTGGACAATTTGCAATTCTGCTTTGGGAATTCCCGCTCCTGTATCTCTGGAACTTTCTAGATACAAGTAGTAATTGCTGTCGGCGGAAAAACCAGACATCCGGTGTGCGGCACGCCAGGTATTTGCCAAAGCTTCAGGGGCAAGTGCGATCGCGGCACTTGCTATAATACCTAACCAAATTAAAGGTAAAATTTTCATAGCTATATTTTGCAGGTGTGAGAGTTATAGCGGCTGTTATTGATGAGTAAAACAATAACGCTTTGGGTTTAGCTATAGGACTGTGACGCTTCTCAAGTCCTCTCTCCTATTTACAGAGTGTTTCTCCATTTTCCGCAGCAGGAAACTGTTTAAGAATGTGCCGTTTTTTCCAGTGGCACTAGAAAGCATTTTTAATGTGAGAGTTGCTCCTATCCAAGAGTCCAACTTTTAGGGGCGAGAGTTTGCTTTTCCTTGCGAGAGACTGCTACACAGGACGGAAATACCTATCTACAGATAGGGGAACACCGATCCGCCCCCCCTCCGCAACTCCCTACAATGACAATTGTACGAGCAATAAAGCAATTGCCTCTACAGCAGCCATCATTTTCAATTCAGGGAATTAAAATTTATGCAACCGAATAATCCAAACCAATTTACAGAAAAAGCCTGGGAAGCCCTCGCGCGCACCCCAGAAGTTGTCAAAGCAGCCCAGCAGCAGCAGCTAGAAAGCGAACATTTGATGAAAGCTTTACTGGAACAAGAATCGGGACTTGCTAGCAGCTTATTTAACAAAGCGGGAGTTTCTGTAGCAAAATTGCGCGATCGCACTGACGAGTTTATCAGCCGCCAGCCCCGAATCACTGGAAGCGGCGGCAACGTTTATCTCGGTCGTTCTCTCGACACTTTGCTCGATCGCGCCGACACTTATCGCAAAGACTACGGCGATGAATTTATTTCCGTCGAGCATTTGATACTAGGGTACGTTAAGGACGATCGCTTTGGCAAAAACCTACTACAAGAATTTAAACTAGATGAAGTCAAGCTCAAAGATATCATTACCCAAGTCCGGGGGAAGAACAAAGTGACCGATCAAAATCCAGAAGGCAAATACGAAGCGCTGGAAAAATACGGCCGAGATTTGACAGAAGCGGCGCGTCAAGGCAAACTCGATCCGGTAATCGGAAGGGATGACGAGATTCGCCGCACGATTCAAATTTTAAGCCGTCGCACCAAAAACAACCCCGTACTAATTGGGGAACCGGGAGTTGGCAAAACTGCGATCGCCGAAGGACTCGCACAGCGAATTATCACCGGAGATGTGCCGCAATCTCTCAAAGACAGACAATTAATTAGCTTAGATATGGGCGCATTAATTGCCGGGGCAAAATTCCGGGGAGAATTTGAAGAACGCTTGAAAGCGGTGCTCAAAGAAGTGATGGACAGCAACGGCAAAGTCATCTTATTTATCGATGAAATTCACACCGTTGTCGGGGCCGGCGCAACTCAAGGATCGATGGATGCCGGCAACTTGCTCAAACCCATGTTAGCGAGGGGAGAATTGCGCTGTATCGGCGCTACCACTCTTGACGAATACCGCAAGTATCTCGAAAAAGATGCTGCTTTAGAACGCCGTTTTCAACAAGTTTATGTTGACCAACCGACAGTTGAAGATACGGTCTCTATTTTGCGGGGTTTGAAAGAACGCTACGAAGTTCACCACGGCGTTAAAATTTCTGACAGCGCCCTAGTGGCGGCGGCTACTTTGTCTACTCGATATATTAGCGATCGCTTCCTTCCAGACAAAGCCATTGACTTAGTGGACGAAGCAGCCGCTAAACTCAAAATGGAGATTACCTCCAAGCCGGAAGAACTAGACGAAATCGACCGCAGGATTTTGCAGCTAGAAATGGAAAGACTGTCGCTGCAAAAAGAAAGTAACGCTGCTTCGATCGAACGCTTGGAAAGACTGGAAAAAGACTTAGCCAACCTCAAGGAACACCAAAACGGTTTGAATGCCCAGTGGCAATCGGAAAAAGGTGTCATCGGCAGCATTCAAAAGATTAAAGAACAGATTGATAAGGTGAATATTGAAATTCAGCAAGCTGAATTAAAATATGACCTGAACCGCGCTGCTGAGTTGAAATATAGCAAGTTAACCGAATTGCAAAAACAATTGCAAGAAGCAGAAGCTCAACTGTCAGCAACTCAAACCACAGGTAAAACTTTGCTGCGGGAAGAAGTTACAGAAGGTGACATTGCCGAGATTATTTCCAAGTGGACGGGAATTCCGATCAGCAAGTTGGTTGAATCGGAAATGCAGAAACTTCTGCACTTGGAAGATGAACTGCACAAGCGGGTAATTGGACAGGATGAAGCGGTGACGGCGGTTGCAGATGCAATTCAGCGATCGCGCGCAGGTTTAGCCGATCCCAATCGTCCGGTTGCGAGTTTTATCTTCCTCGGCCCCACGGGTGTAGGGAAAACTGAGTTGGCGAAAGCATTAGCGTCTTATCTGTTCGACACGGAAGAAGCGATCGTGCGAATTGATATGTCGGAATACATGGAAAAACACGCGGTTTCGCGGTTAATTGGTGCGCCTCCGGGATACGTTGGTTACGATGAAGGTGGACAATTAACTGAGGCTGTGCGGCGTCGTCCTTACTCAGTGATTCTATTCGATGAAATCGAGAAAGCGCACCCGGATGTCTTCAACATCATGCTGCAAATTCTGGATGACGGCCGCGTTACCGATGCTCAAGGTCACACAGTAGACTTTAAGAATTCTGTGATTATTATGACATCGAATGTCGGCTCTCAATACATCTTAGATGTGGCGGGAGATAACGAAGAAATGCGGAGTCGGGTGATGGAAGCGATGCGGGGAACTTTCCGCCCTGAATTCCTGAATCGGATTGATGAGATGATTATCTTCCACGGTTTAAGTAAAGCCGAACTGCGGCAAATCGTGCAGTTGCAAGTCAAGCGCTTGGAAAAACGGTTAGCCGATCGCAAAATGTCTCTGAAATTGTCGGAATCTGCGATCGACTTCTTAGCAGAAATTGGTTACGATCCGGTTTACGGTGCGCGGCCTCTGAAGCGGGGAATTCAGCGGGAGTTGGAAACGCAAATGGCGAAGGGTATTTTGCGGGGAGATTTTGCTGACGGCGATACCATTTTTGTGGATATCGAGAATGAAAGGTTGGCGTTTAAGCGGCTACCGGCTCAGTTGGTGACTGCGAAATAATTTGAGTAAGGTGGGCTGCGGCCCACCTTATTTTTTTGAGGCGATGGTTCTTTTTTTTTACCTCAGAGGTAGGCGGATGGGATTTGGGCGATAGTTATTAAGGGCGATCGCTTTCTGATTTATCTTTTTTCAACTCTTGACGTTCTCGAACAGATTTAGTTAGCAGGTACGTTGCCAAACTGCTAACGGATCTGCTTTCTTCTTCTGCCCATTCTTCGAGAGCTTTTTGAATCTCTTCTGGCAAGTATGCGGTAACTCGTCCCCGTGAAGCCATTGATTGCACTGCAAAACATTTCAACACAGTCCATCTTACGCTGTTTTGAGTTAAGACCGATAAAAATATTTCATTTTAAGTTATTTTATATTATTGTACGTCATTATGTGTTAGAATGCGACCTGTAAACAGTCAAAAGCCAGCCCCTTACTGTCCAAGGTTCCGGGCTGGCTCTGGCTCCAACAATTCACTGGAGACGGATTCTATTATGACGTACAAAGAACGCTTGTGCTGTTGGGCGATCGCCCGTTTGTTACCCTCTGAGCAATGGATAATTGTTGCCCGCTTCCGCAGTCGTTCAGATGCAGACGGGCATTTTCAGTTTTTGCGACAAACTATACCCCACGTCAAGTTTGAGGTTGTGTTCGATTTAAGCGGGGACAGCAACCGTTTATCGGCGTTGGGCCGCTCTGCCAATTCCCTCGCCAGCGGGTTATAAACTGTAATTTTCCGGCTGTTTTGAGTTGATTCAATTTGGGCGATCGCACTTTTTTTGATAAGTGCGATCGCTTTTACCAAGTAAGTCCCAAACTTTTATGATAAAATCATAGTAGCGATAAGTTTATTCACTCGACAATATCCAATTATTCTTTAACAATATGCGATCGAAACTAGAAATTACCGAGCAACACAAAAAGGTTGATGCTGCTGAAGCAGAAATCCGCGACAAGCAGCAGCTAGTTAATTACGATACCAAAGAGTATCCAGTCGAAATACTCGTTCAAAAATATATGGAAGGAAAGGATGATGATACCAATGAGTTGTTCATCCCCGACTATCAACGTGAAATGGCTTGGGATGAAGCAAGGCAGTCAAAGTTTATTGAGTCTATAATTTTGGGACTGCCAATACCTTATATTTTTGTTGCTGACATCCATGAGGACGAAAACGATGAAGCCCGTTTAGAAATAATAGATGGTACACAACGCATTCGGACTCTAACTAGATTTATCAATAACGAATTAACCTTGACAGAATTAAATAAAATACAGACTTTAAATGGATTTAAGTTTGCTGATTTGCCCCTGGCACGTCAGAGGCGCTTCAACCGCACGACACTTCGGATGATTCAACTAACTGAAAGTGCAAATGAAGAAACGCGAAGAGATTTATTTGAACGCATTAATACAGGTAGCGTCGATCTCAACGAGATGGAAAAGCGCAGAGGCATACTGCCAGGCCCGTTTCTTGAACTGATTGAGGAACTATCTAAACATGAGCAGTTCCGAAAATTATGCGCTTTTTCTGAGTCTGCTATTCGCAGCCGCGAACCGCAAGAATTTGTGTTGCGTTTTTTTGCATTTTTAAACAACTATCAGAATTTTAATAGTAAGATAAACAAATTCCTTGATGACTATCTGAAGCAAGTAAATGCCGCTCCGAAATTCGAGCGCGAAAAAATGCGGGCAGAATTCGAGTCAATGCTAAACTTTGTAGAAAAATATTTTCCTCAAGGATTTCGCCAAGGTAAAAATGACGCGAGAACCACAACTCGGATTAAATTCGAGTCTCTGGCTGTAGGTGTTGCTCTTGCTTTGAGAAAAAACAGCAATCTTGAGCCAAAGTCAACAGAATTGCTCACTTCAGAAGAGTTTAAAAAATACACGAAATCTACTGCTAGCAGTTCTCAAAATAAAGTAGCTTCACGCATTGAATATGTCCGCGATCGACTGCTAGGCCAAAAATGAATACTGTACTCTTAGATTTCAATACACGCGCCCAAGAGGTAGAGGATTACTTTATATTTTTAGAGAACTTAATCAAACAAACCACTAAGTTAGCTGTCGCCGATAGTGCTGGACAATATCAAATACAAAGTCTTAATCCTGAGTTGGCAAAAACTCTAAAAGCCAATGGCTTGTTGTTATTGTATAACTTAGTTGAATCCACTATGCGAAATGCCATTGTAGCCATATTTGATGAGTTAAAAAATCAAGCAATCTCCTTCGATCAACTAAAACCAGAAATCAAAATGATTGTTCTTCAAAATCTTAAAAACTGTTCTCCGGATAAAATTCATCAAGAAATCAATCAAATATCTACAGACATCATCACAGCTACATTTGACAGCGAAAAACTATTTTCAGGGAATGTGGATGCTAGGTTGATTAAAAAAATAGCCGAAAAATACGGTTTTTCATATCAAACAGACTTTGCTAAGACAAAGAACGGGAAAAACCTTGTAGATATTAAAGAAAAAAGGAACGACTTAGCCCACGGAGATAAGTCTTTTAAGGAAGTGGGGCAAGGTAAGACTATTGAGGATCTTTTAGAGATTAAGGAGGAAGTCATAGAATACCTACGTCAAATACTGGAGAATATTAAAACTTATCTTGACAATCAAGAGTATTTGGACGTAACTACAGGTAATCCTTAATTTTAGGCTAAGAAACCGGGTTTCTCGGATGATTTAGGTTGGGTGGCGAGATATCTCAGAAGAAACCCGGTTTCTGGGGATGATGCGAAGGCTACTGCCGCACCATCACAGACTTAATTACAGCATTCGGGTGATACTTATTAGTCTGATAAAATCCCCCTTTACCAGCGCCATAAACTCCCCCAAATTGTTTGCCTTCAGCCTTGGGAACAAACATAATGTTTCTAGTGGGTTGCTTGGCAAATACAACCCCTTCTCTCATTTCATTATCCACGTTATAAGATAAAGTAGCCTTGCCGTAAATTGCCTCAGCTTGTTTCAGAGTCATTCCCGGCCCGACGCCCTGAACAGTTTTATAATTAGAATTCTCAGTCATCAAAAGTTCAATGACATCGGTATCTTTTAGCTTTGTACCCGCAGCGTAGATAATCCGATATTGCACTTTTCCCGACTGGCTGACAGCCACAGCATCAAAGTCTACCATAAAAGGAGACTGAACTTTAAACTGCGACGTAGAACCCAGAGCCTTTTTCAATCCTCCGAAAGTCATCCCCACCTTCGCCGCTCCAATTGTGCGATCGGAAATTGTTAAACTTGCAGCAGGCGTTTTTTGAGCAGCATTTGCCGCTTCTCCCAGGACATTTGTAGCCCCAGGCGCAACAGTGGAACCGGGAGTCGAAATTAAAGCGAGGTAACTGCCGATCGCCAATAAAACAGCTATCATTGATCCAGACAAAACTTTAACATTCAACATGACTAATTCTCCTAGATTTCAAATGCGACTATCTACCCGCATCTTTTGGGCTATCCTGGGCATCACCCTCCTAGTTTGGATTCTCAGAGGTGTTGGTCTCTTGACATTCATTCCCGGTGGTGTCATTTGGATACTGATTTTGCTTTCTTTTGTTGCGGGCATCCTCAGCACTTTACTCCGTAGGTAAGCCAGCATCCGGCAAATAACAAATAACCAATAAAAATTAACAAATTATTTTAATTGTGATTGTTTCATTGCCTTGCCCACCGTCACATTTAACTGAGCGCCTATCAGCATCACCAAAGCAGAAAGATTGAGCCACAGCAGCAACACAATAAAAGTTCCGATCGTCCCGTAAGTCCAAGTGTAATTGCTTAAATGCAAAACATAAAACCGAAATAAAGCTGAAAATAGTGCCCACAAAATAGCAGCAAAAACAGCTCCCGAAAAAATAGGAATATCTGGTTGACGGCGGCTAGGCCCGTAGCGGTAAACAAAGGCAAAAGCCAGTGATACAATTCCCAAAGAAATCGGCCACCGCCACAGACGCCAAATAGCTAACAGTTGCGACTCCAAAGGGCAATTGCTGGCGAGGAGCAAGCAATTTTGGACATCTTTTAAATCGCAAGTGGCGACGGACTCCAGCAGGCAACTCTGGCGGGCAATAGCTTGTACAATTAAGTCGCTGACAAATACTACTCCCGATGCCAGAATCAATAGTATAATTGTGCCGATACTCAGCGCCAGAGAAATAAGTTTGGCTTTCCAAAATGGTCGAGTTCGATCGATCGGGATTTCATGGATGCGATCGAGTGCAGCCATCGCCGCGCTCATTACTCCAGAAAATACCCAAATCGCCACAAGAAAGCTCACGGAAAACAGCCCTCTATTGCGAGTTAACAGAATTTCTTTGATTAAGCCGCGAATCAAATTCCGAACGTTATCGGGTATTACCTCCCCCAAAAGGCCGGCGAGTTGATAAAGTGTTGACTGCAAAGGTTCAAAGAGAGCGATCGCAGATAAGATAGCCAACAACCCCGGAAACAGCGCCAGCATAGAATTGTAGGCCATTTGCGCAGACAGCCCCGGCAAGCGCTGCTGTCCCGCCTTAGCGCCGACTTCTTTGAGCGTGCCCCAAGTCAAACACCGACAAAACAGCCAAAAACCACCAAATTTCCTTTTGAGAGCTCGAAGCAGCCTTAAAAGCGCCTTAAACAAAGCTAAAATCAGGTAGCGCAACCAGTAAAAAATGTTCATAGCGCACAGGAAACGGGGCGAAAGATGAGGTAATACAAGTCGTTAATTAATTAAGCCATTATCAACTCGCAATGGCCAATTCCCAATTGCCAATTCCCAATTCCCCAATCTAAAATCTAAAATCTAAAATCTAAAATCAATATTATGGCTCAGGATGTCAGACAGTGGTTAGATGAAATCAAGCGGCTGCAACAGCAGTTAACAGAAGTTTCGCGCGATCGCGATGAGGCCGGTGAAAGTGCCGCTCAGTGGCGCCAACTCTACAATACTGAAGCCGAGCAGCGGCGGAATGATGCTAAATTAACTGAGCAAAGCATCGCTTCTCTGGAAGCACAAATAGAGCAATTACAAAGTTTCTCTCCCATTGCGCCCGAAGGCGATGATGCTGGGGTTGCTCGCCAGCAGGAAGTCGCAAAACTGCACACAGTTAGCGAACTTAAAGCTAAGTTAACAGAAGTTCTCGAAGAGCGCGATCGGGCGATCGAACAAGTTAAACAACTCACTCAAGCCCTCAAACAAGAAGAAGCCCGTCACGCCGAGACTAGCAAAAATTTAACTAGCGCCCTCGGAGATGCCGTTGACTTGCTCACGAAATCACAAAATCCTGCCCCTGTAAAAACAGAGACAGCATACTCCTTAGAGATAGTACCTGTTACCACCCAAAATCCGGGAGAAACTGCGATCGAAATCCGCCACAATCCCGCTCAACTTCCGCCTTCTAAAAACCAGTTACTTCAGCTACCACCTTTTAATCAGTAGTCAATCGATTTTAGATTTTAGATTAAAGAATTGAAGCATTGACCCCACGGATAAATTCGGGGGGCAAGTTTCATCGGATACAGGTTTTTTATTTCTGGACAGATGAATCCGGGGGCTTGTATCCTGGATGCTTTCGGTCAGTAGTCAGTAGTCATTAATCATACCTAATCCGCTTTTATCATCTGTCTTTTCTTCAGCCGGCGGAGGCGGACTTCCTTTTGTAGGGAGCGATTTAAATCGTCGATCAACAAAAGTGACAAACCCGGACTTAATATGACGCCTAATTTTCAAGCAAAAACCACAGTCCGATTGCCGTAAACTAAAACACGATTTTGTAAATGATATCGCACCGCCCTTGCTAAAACAACCCTTTCTAAATCTTTACCTTTGCGAACCAAATCAGACACTTCATCGCGGTGACTGACGCGCACAACATCTTGTTCGATAATCGGGCCCGCATCTAAATCTGGTGTAACATAGTGGGCTGTTGCACCGATAATTTTTACCCCTCTTTCATAAGCCCTTTCGTAGGGATTTGCACCCACAAACGCGGGTAAAAATGAATGGTGAATATTAATCACATTGGGAAATTTTATTATAAAGTCTTGACTCAAAATTTGCATATATTTAGCCAAAACTACTAAATCAATCTTATATTTCTTAATAATTTCTAACTGTTGTGCTTCTTGAATAGCTTTATTGTCTTTAGTAATGGGAATATACTCAAAGTCGATACCGTATTGTGCGGCAATGGGCTTTAAATTTTGATGGTTGCTGATAATCAGGGGGATTTCACCTCTGATTTCTTGCGCTCGCTGTCGCCAAATCAAGTCTAATAAACAATGATCTTGACGGCTGACCCAGATCGCGATACGTCGAATTTTTTGGGAAAAATGCAATTGCCAATTGGCTTGTAAGTCATTGGCTATTTCACTAAAAGCAGGTGTTATTTGTTCGGTGGTTAAATCAAAATCATCTAATTGCCATTCTAGCCGGCTCAGAAATAATCCAGCGGTAAAATCTGTATGGTGATCCGCGTGGATAATATTGCCGTTATGAGACGCTATAAAATTAGCAAGTAACGCGACGAGTCCCTTGCGATCTGGACAGGAAATTAACAGGGTTGCAGTAGGGCTAGTCATAATATAATGACAAAAGTGTGTCGCTGAGTCGATCGAGAAAAAAGCGATCTCACAGGGGTTTATTGATACGCTTAGGGGCGGGCTCTTCGGCCCACCCCAAAATGGATTTTAACTGAGAGTGGAACAGGCATCTTGCCTGTTTCTATGGGCTTAGGGGCGGGCTCTTCGGCCCACCCCACAAGAGATTTTAACTAAGAGTAGAACAGGCATCTTGCCTGTTTCGATCTTCCTTCTTCCTTCTTCCCTCTTCCTTCTTTTAAAATCCCATCGCCCCAGCTACCGCATCCAAAGTCGGAGCAATGCCACTTTTAAACAGATTGTTGCTGTGATTAATTGCGGTATCCGGGTCTTTTAAACCGTTACCAGTCAGCACGCAAACCACCGTCGCCCCAGTTGGAACTTGGTCTTTTACCTTCAGCAAACCGGCCACAGAAGCTGCACTCGCCGGTTCGCAGAAAATCCCTTCCTGCGATGCTAACAAACGGTAAGCGTCCAGAATTTCGGCGTCGGTGACGGCGGCAAAACCGCCGCGGCTGGCTTCGGAAGCTGCGATCGCCTGTTTCCAGCTAGCGGGGTTGCCGATCCGAATTGCCGTCGCCAGGGTGTCTGGGTTCGCCACTGGTTGGCCCGTTACTAAAGGTGCAGCCCCGGCGGCTTGAAATCCCATCATCCGCGGCAGGCGCGAACATTTTTTTGCTTGGTGGTATTGACAAAAACCCATCCAATATGCTGTGATGTTTCCCGCATTTCCCACGGGAATGCACAGCCAGTCGGGGGCGTCGCCCAAGGCGTCAACGACTTCAAAAGCTCCGGTTTTTTGACCTTCCAAGCGGTAAGGATTCACCGAATTTACCAATGTCACGGGGTAGTTAACAGCCATTTCGCGGACAATTTCTAAGGCTCGATCGAAATTTCCCCCAATCGAAATTACTTCCGCACCGTAAAGCAAAGCTTGCGCCAGCTTGCCCAAAGCCACGTAACCTTCGGGAATCAACACGAAAGCTCGCATCCCCCCGCGTCGGGCGTAGGCGGCGGCGGCGGCCGAAGTATTGCCGGTACTGGCGCAAATTACTGCCTCCGCACCAGCTTCCTTCGCCTTGGAAATCGCCATTGTCATCCCCCGGTCTTTGAAACTACCAGTGGGGTTGAGGCCGTCGTATTTGACCAGGACGCGCACGTCTCGACCAATGAGAGAGGCGATCGCAGGTGCTGGAATCAGGGGAGTATTGCCTTCTTGGAGCGTCACTACCGGCGTGGTTTCCGTCACCGGCAGGTAGGGGCGATAAGCTTCGATCAAGCCGGGCCAGCCGTAGCGTTTCGGCGATGCGGCGCGGGCAGCAGAGTTAGGAGCAGAGTCAGTAGCAGGTAGAATCAGGGTCACGGTGTCAAGGGTTTTAGGCAATGGCTAAGGAATTTACACTAATTTTAGCTCGATCGGTTAATTTGATGTTTAATACGATCGGTTCAGGTTAAAGTAACTTAATGGTGTGAATGTGTAGATATGTCTACTCAATTACTAATGTCAAATAATTCATCCACTCTTTCCCGGCCTCAAGTCACCGCGAGCAATCCCGAAATGGCTAGTTCTTCTACCCTATCGACCACTTTTGCCCGCAAACTAGATTTGGTGAAGTGCCCCTACCAAGCCGATCAGCAAGTTAAATTCCTGCACTTGCAAGCAGAAATCGAATCCTTGCTGCTGGAAGTGCAAAGCCTCAAACAGCAACGCTCGATCGCTGGCTTGCCGGCTCTCGACCCGATTTCTGGTAGCAACAGCAATTAGCAGACCACAGCCGCTAATGCTAATTGTGCTGCCCCTGTGTTATAAAAACAAAGGTTTTGCTACCCGCAGTATTTTTTGCCCAAAGTGCTAGAAATTCCTAACTGCGGATAGCGATCGCTAGCATTTGCTAAAACGCGCTTGCCTACTGCTCAACTCGTCTGCCACAAGCTGGCAACGAGCTGACATTTTACTGCGCTTTTTTATTAAGCCATGCTCATGGCATACGGAGAATCGAAATCAATTTATGACAGCATCGATCGAAAAACCACTAAATTTGACATCCGCAAGTGACACCTCCACCTTGCGCCTCAAAGATATTCTCAAAACCCTGCCGCGGGAAGTATTCGTCAAAAACCCCCGCAAAGCTTGGACAAAAGTAATCGTCAACGTTTTGCTAGTTGCTGTCGGTTACTGGGGCATAGCAGTATCGCCTTGGTTTCTACTACCCCTGATGTGGATTTTCACAGGTACCGGATTAACCGGTTTTTTTGTGATCGGGCACGACTGCGGTCATCGGTCATTTGCTAACCGCCGCTGGGTAAACGATTTAGTCGGACATATTGCATTTCTGCCGTTAATTTTTCCGTTTCACGCATGGCGGCACGGCCACAATTATCACCACAAACACACCAACAAAATTGGCGAGGATAATGCTTGGCAGCCGATGACAGCAGCAGACTACGCTGGCGCGTCCAAGCCTTTACAAATAGCTTATAGTTTAATATTCGGTCGGATGTGGTGGATCGGCTCGATCGCCCACTGGGCCAAAGTACACTTTAAGTGGTGGCGCTTCAAAGGCAAACAGCAACAAGAACAAGTGCGGTTTTCAGTTTTTGTCGTTTTAATCGGTGCTGCGATCGGATTCCCGATTTTAATTGCAACAACAGGCATTTGGGGATTTGTCAAGTTTTGGTTGATGCCCTGGCTGGTTTACCATTTCTGGATGAGCACTTTTACGATCGTCCACCACACAGCACCAGACATTTCATTTAAAGAACCGGAAGAATGGGACGAAGCCCAAGCGCAACTATCGGGAACAGTTCACTGCGATTATCCCCGCTGGGTAGAGTTTCTGTGCCACGACATTAACGTGCACGTTCCCCACCACCTTTCAACTGCTATTCCCTGGTACAATTTGCGCCTCGCCCACAGCAGCTTAAAGGAAAATTGGCAAGATCATCTCTACGAAACAGAATTTTCTTGGTCTTTAATGAAGCGGATTGCCGACAACTGTCACATATACGATCCGGCTGGGGGCTATCAGACATTGCAAGAATTTAACGCTCAAAACAAGTAAGTTTGAAACGGGATAAATCCCTAAACAACCCGGTTTTTTAAACAAAACCGGGTTTTTCGATATTACAAGCCATAGCTTTTTTAAGGTGCGGAATGCGTACCCTACTGTCAATATCACAATCCGTACCATGATTAAATCAGTCATTGCCAATCTAAAATCTAAAATCTAAAATCGAATGACTTTCAATCCCAATAACTGTCGCAACGAAAGCGAAGTAGAAAGCAAACTTATTGTCAGCTATCTGCTACCAAAACTAGGCTATACGCCCGACACTTGGCACCAAGAAATAGCATTTGGGAATATTCGTCTAGACTTCCTCTCATTTGCCGCCCCAGTTATCCCCATACTTGTCGATGCAGACTCGCCGATGAGTGTAGTCATGGAGGCTAAACATCCCAAGGAAAATTTAGACCGCCACCGGCGAAAACTCAATCGCTATTTAACAAGTTTGAGCATCCGCTACGGACTCATAACTAACGGTAAAGAAATTAGAATTTACCAAAGAGCCGCCGATGATATTGAGCTAGTCTTTAAGTGTGCTGGACAAGACATTGAAAATAGAATTGATGAAATTATCGCTTTAATTGGCAGAAATACTTTAAAACCTATAAAAAATCCCGATAATCTCGAACTGGAAGATAGTAAAATTAATTTGGTTAGTCCTGAGTTAGTTAGCGAAGTCCCAGTACAGCCCAACAATCCCGCCCCCGCAGAACCTGAGCCAAGTCAAATCTCTGAACCGGAACAAATACCTGAAAGTAATCCCGTTAAGCCTCAAGTTAAATCCGATGTAACCGTTACCCAAAAAAGCCAAAATACTATGAAAATCATTGCAGTTTACCACAATAAAGGCGGCGTTGGCAAAACTACAACAGTAGTCAATTTAGCCGCAGCGCTGAGCAAGAAAGGTAACAGAGTCTTGGTAATCGACTTAGACAGTCAGGCAAATACAACCTTTGCGACAGGTTTAGTTAAATTTGAGGATGAAGAACAAGACGATTTGAAAGATAATAATATTCTTCAAGTTTTGCAATCAGAAGACTTTTTCTCGATCGAAGAAGTAGCTCGCAAGTCTAATTTTTGCCATCCAGAAATAGATGTAATTCCTTCCCACATTGATTTAATGCAATATGAAACGGAACTCAATCAACTAGATTACAGCCGAATGATTTTAATTCAGAAACTAGCAGAAGTACAGGATAAATATGATATTGTACTGATCGATACGCCGCCCTCTTTGAATTTTTATGCTAGAGTTGCTCTCATTGCAGCGGATTATTTAATTATTCCTTCTGACTTAAAACCTTTTGCCAATCAAGGACTGATTAATGTCAAGGATTTTATTAAAAAAGTCAACGGATTCAAAAAACAAATTGGCAAGAAACCACTACAAGTTTTAGGCGTACTCTCTTGCAAAATTTCCACTAATTCTAAATTTGTACAGTACAGTTTGCCCAAGCGGAGGGAGGCAATTCCCAAACGCTACGGCTTTGAAATCATGGACAGCGTAATTTACGAGAGAGATGATTTGGCAAAGTGTGCAGAACAATTTCAAATCGTGGGAAATATGGAAATCGCCGATCCCATTTCAGTGCTAGACTTTAAGCCTGATTGCATCGCATCCCAAGAATTTGAAATGCTAGCACTCGAAGTTTTGGAAAAAATAGGTAAAAACTAATGAAAAAATTATCTCCGTCACTGGTTGCAGTTAAAAAAATTACATCCGCAGTACCCCGTTCAAATTTTGCCGAGGCTGATTTGGAGAAATTAGCGAGATTGATTTTAGAGTCAGGAGGATTGATTAACCCAATAATTGTCCGCCGAAACGGTATGGATGCTTACGAAATAGTAGACGGAGACTTTGAATACTATGCGGCGGCGAGAGCAAAGGAAATAGATGCTCCCAAAGGCGAGACAATCGGAGCCTTCATCCTGGAAGAAGAAAATGAAGAACTTCTCCTGGACCAACTTGAAATTCTTAGAAAAACCGCAATCACTGAGAATCAAAGTGTAAGTGTGGTTCCGCAACAGTCCTCCAGCTTAGAACAGCGGCTGACAAATATTGAAACTCGATTGGAAAACAGAATTAATGAATTGAAAGCCGACTATACGCGGGAAAAACAGGCGCTGCTAGAGAGGGTTAAAGATGTTGAAAGCCGGATTCCCAAGCCAGTTCCGCTGTTGGAAGCACTCAACACTCAAGATCCATCCAAATTGGCTATCAATTTAAAAAATGCTGGGATCACATCTCAAACAATGAGAGACAACATCATCACACAGCGAGATTTGGAGCCATTTACCTCATTTGAGAATGTGGTGAAACGCATTAAAGGGTTAGGAGATAAAACAATGATTAAGGTCATTGACAATTGGCAAAGATATTTATAAGCTTTCAGCCATCTCAATTGCATTTTTGGGGCGCTCAAAGTCCGCCCGACAAATGTTGAAAAACCCGATATGACTCGGCGGTTGAAACCCATCCTACACAAACTTCCGTCCCTCTCGCTTGAGACTAAAGAATAAGGGCGATATTAAAGCTGGCTTTCGTATAAATCGCAATTGCGATCGCAACTCGCAACGCCAGCCCGATCGCCCTGATGCCAAAAAAAGTAAAGATGAGTAAAGCAGTGTATCCTTGGTGTCCCGCAGGCAGTTAAACTCATCACAGTCGCTTTTTTAGGAATTGCAGTAACTTTTGCCGATCGGGCTGTCACCGCACAGCCAGTCGCCCAGGTACAGCAGCAACGCCATATCTCCCCCAGATCACCGAGTTCGATAGATCACCGAGTTCGATCGCAGTTGGGGTAAAGTGCTTGTGGCCCACACGACAATTAGAGTTGTTGGGTTAGTCCTGCATCACTTAAAACTGAGGCTGTAAAGTGGCAATATACATAAATACCTACACAGCAGATTTTAATGACAAAAGGGGACTTGTAACAAGATGGATCGATCGTCCGATCAAAACCGAATAGTTGAATATTTGCGGATTAAGCCAATTAGTCACAGTCAGATTTACACTTCCCAAATTGCCATACCAGAGCCTCATCGGGGCGAAATTCCTCGCGAACGCCGCGAAGCTCTCAGGAGAAGTCTGATCGAGCAAGGCAGCAACTTGATTCCTTTAATTGTACGTCGCACTGAAGCTTACAGCAACGAAGAAGAATATGAAGTTGTCTGCGGCTCAGATTGGTGTATTGTTGCTAAAGAACTCGGCATGGAGCAAATGTGGGCGTGGGTATTTGAAATGACCGACGAGGAGGTAGCTGTTGCTCAAGCTGAAATGGAACATTTAGCTCCGCAACCGACTCATAAAACTGCACAAATTGACACTCTACTGCAACAATTTGAGCTATCATTTCAAAAAAAGGTAGATAGTCTAACAAAACAAATAGAACAATCTGTTAAAAAAAATGAAGACCTGCTAAAAAAGCACGTTAAAGCTCTAACTGATCAGAACTTTGAGCGTAACCAAATAGAACAGATTAAGCATTTGCTCGAACAAGTGGAAAAAGCATTTCATGAAAAGGTAGATAAAATGGCTAAAAAAATTGAACAATCGAGCAGCAACCGTCCGCCAACATCTGCTGTTATTTCTGAGGTAAATTTTGAAGGTGCTTTGAGACAGTTGGATGAACTGGAAAAACTGCTGTCAATAAAATTAGAACGCACAGTCCAAACAATTAATCAGTTTGTTTCCGACGCCATTGAAGACGTAGAAAATGACCTGAAAAATCAAATTGAAACGCTGCGCGGCCAATTGGGAGCCGCAGCGACTCACTCAGAAAGACAGCCGGAGGCACAGCCGAAGAAGCAGTCAAAAGCGCAGCCGAAGAAGCAGTCGAAAGCACAGCAAAAACCTCAGTTACCGCAGTTGCAGTTGGAGTTGCCGTTTCCGTCCCCAGAGGATGACTACGAAAGTCTTTCGCTGAGAGGGTTGAAGGCGATCGGCAAAGACCGGAAAGTGCGGGGCTACGCGCGCATGAAACGACCGGAAATTCTGGCTGCTCTCAGAGAAGCTGACGGCAAATAAAGCGGTAATTGCTAATAATTAAAGACTACTTGTTCGGTGTTCGATCGCGTTTTTGGGCAACAAGCGCGATCGGGCTTCCAGAATAGTCCTCGGCAGAGATATAAAAACCTGTTTCCTGTATTGTAAGCTGGTTTAGGCGATCGCATATCCCGTATGTTGCCGAACGTGATACGGATGAAACCCTAAAACTATCTTGTCTTTAGGCACTCCTAATTCTACAAGTTCTGGGGTAATTCCCGTTTCTATACCATCTTGTTGAATCCAGATTTTGCCGTCGATAATTTCCACATGGACGACACACCCGTGAATTCTTTGAGGCCCTTGCCAGCCTTCGTGCATCAATAAAAAATTGTTTTGTTCGCTATCAACAATAACGCTGTTTTTAACTTGTCCGTAACTGTTGGGAATCCTGGCATAACTCTCTAAAACAGTGCGAACAATTTGGCGATATTCATCTAGTCTATCCATCTGATAATTATCTCCCTTGATGAATCAAAAACAATTAGTTTTAGTCTTTTTTTTCGTAACAAAAGTTGCCCCAGTGGCTCCGAAAAAATATCTCGATAAACTTCTTCCCGAACAGCCAGATAGATATTACGTTCTGGTTCCGAAAGCTCTAGGATATCTTCGTAGACAATATACTGTCCCAGAGCTTCTTCTAAGTCATGAACGGGTGAAACACTCAAAAAACTTTTTACTTCTACAGCAATTTTGCGACCTTGCTTTTCGGCAGCCAGTATTTTTTCTGCACCCAAATCGACGAAGAGTGAACGATCGCCAATTTCTAGGGTTAGCGGATCGTTTGTTATCGTCCACCCGTCTTTTTCTAGAGCTGTTCTGACAGTATTGTGGTAGATGTCTTTTGCTGGCATATTCTAAGCTGAACCATCAAATGTCACCCTAATTATAGAATAACACAAGACTTTTAAAAACTGATAGCTCATAAATTCAAACTACTTACTGCCGCGTGTATCGGTGCTTCACCCCAATCGGAAAATACTCCGCATCCCCCATCGCAGTTAATGTCATCACAGGTAACTGATATTCTGGCGGCACATAATTAGCAAATTCGCTGTTTAGCCGCCGCAATTGCGCGAGAATTGAAGATGCGATCGCCTCCTGCATCTTCTCGTCGCCCTCCACCCCCGCTGCTAATTCCACAACCACCGATAAAAACCGATTTTGATCAGCATTTTCCTTGACTTGCAGCACAAATTTTCCCGTCACCCACTCCCGAATGGTGGGAACTTCTAAACCTACGGTGACATTTTCGGGGTAAATGTTAGCACCGAAGTAGGAAACGGTAAAGTGCGATCGCCCAAATACATAGACAAAGGGCAAGCAGCGAATTCCTCTGGGGAAATCAGAAACTTTCATACCTGCTGCTTGCTGCAAACGTGCCACAGGGTTAAATCCCCATTCTGCCAAAAAATTAAGCATTGCTTCGTAACAAATTAAACCGCCGTTATCGGAGATGTGATAGCGTATTAGCGGGATGCCGTTGTCGCCAGAAAATAACAGCGTGCCGTCATTATTCACTTCAAAAAAGCGGCTTTTCGGATCGTACTGCACCAGCGTTGGCAACCGCGATTCCCCGAATAAATTGCGTGCTGCTTCGGGATTGTTTGCTAAAAAGCGACGGATGCAAATGCTCAGCGGTGTCTCGTTGCCCAAAACGCCCGCATCGGCAGTACCGTAAAGGCTCGCAGAGTTGTAATATAGATTGTCAGAATTAGTGCGATCGCTCACCAAACTCCGCCATTCTTCGCTAAACACTTCCCCCGCAAACACCATCTTAATTCGATATTTTTGCCACTCCACACCCCCAGCAATTCCGCTATCAATCACATCCTTGATAAACGGCGGATATCCCAACAATACTACTTGCTCAAAATGCTCCCCAAGTTCCTGCACAACTCGAAATATTTCAGTCTTATTATTCCCAGGCGTCACAACTGTAACTGGATAGCCCTTAGTCGCTAGATAGCGGCAGCAATTTGCCGTGTACATTCCGCCTACCCAAGTTCCCAACGGAAAGCAAATGACAGCTAAAGTTGAGCGATTGTCGGCGTAAAAACTGTCGTGAAATATTTGTTCAAAACGAGCGGCAATTGGCAACTCGTCGCTGATAAAACGCGGCCAAAATGTCGGGTTTCCTGTCGAGCCAGATGAAACAGCAATGAAATCGCAAGTTTCTAATTTGCCCTGGTAGCACAACTGAGGTAGCGGGTGACAGCGTAAATAATTCTCTTTGGTAATTAGGGGCAATTTTTGGAAGTCTTCAAAGGTTTGAATTGAGGCGGGATTGATGTTAAGTGCAGCTAGGAAAGTCTGGTAAGCTGGTACTGTGGCAGCGACTTTTTGAAAAAGCCCGATCGCCCTGGATTCGGCAACTCGATTCTGCTGGTGTTGCAATCGTTCCTCAAGCGGCGCCCTCAAAAACTCTTCAAACCCCCCCATTGCTCGCTGACGCTGTTCTGGCTGCATGATTTGCTCCTTAAAATGCGTATTTTGCACCTCGATCGCTCAAGATTCAATTAGTAGCGCTAACGCCCCGATCGCACATTGGGCTGGGCACTAAAAATTTGAACACATTTTGAGCTCGATCGAAAATATGGCGCAGTAGATAAACTTCCATAGCACGAAACCGCTGTTTTCACAATAACCACAGGGGATAGCCAAGCTGCCGATCGACTAATAAACACTGACACACTATGTCAAGATTAATTCAGCGATCGCCCAAAACTCCTAGTCTCAGTCAAGCGTGAAAATCCGACGCAGCAAGTTCCAATGAACAATCCCATCTACCCCGGCATAACTCTCCACAACCACTACCGCATCGTCCGCGAATTGGGACACGGAGGCTTCGGGCGCACCTACCTCGCTGAAGATGCCCACCGATTTAACGAACCCTGCGTTTTAAAAGAATTTGCGCCCCAAGTACATGGAAGTTACGCCTTACAAAAATCCGAGGAACTGTTCGAGCGCGAAGCGGGAGTGCTTTACAAGCTGCAACACAATCAAATCCCGCGCTTCCGCGAACTTTTCCGCGTCAGTATCAGCGATCGAGGCTACCTATTTTTCGTCCAAGACTACGTGCCCGGTCAAACTTACCGCTTTCTGCTCGACGCCCGCAAGCGTCAGGGTTTGCGGTTTATAGAAGCAGAAATCAATCAATTGCTGCAGCAGATTTTGCCCGTGCTCGAATACATTCACTCTCTAGGAGTGCTTCACCGCGACATCTCCCCGGACAACCTGATTCTGCGAAGTTCTGACGGGATGCCCGTGCTCATCGACTTCGGGGGAGTAAAACAAGTCGCTGCCACCGTAGAGTCTCTTTTCGCTGAGGCTAACGGCACTCCCGCCCCCGCGACTCGCATCGGCAAGCTCGGCTACGCTCCCGTCGAACAGATGCAGATGGGAATCGTCTCTCCCCACAGCGATTTGTACGCTCTGGCGGCCACGGTTTTAGTGTTGCTGACGGGGAAGGAACCGCATCAGTTGCTCGACAGCCAGACGCTGAATTGGAACTGGCGGGCGGAATGTTCTCTGTCTCCGAATTTGTCCCTGGTGCTGGATAAAATGCTTGCTCAACAGCCGAGCCAGCGTTACTCCTCGGCTCGTGAGGTAATGCTCGCTCTCTCCGGCAATCCGCCTTTACAGCCACCTTTGCCACCAGCCCCGGATTTTGGGATCACGCAGCCGCCGGATCTCTCGCCTATACCCGTACCCGCCCCCACGCCAAAACTGCCGGGAACTCCGGTGCGAGTTGCTGCTATTGGCAATCAGCAAAAGATGCCTGCTTGGAAAATGGTTTTGTTCGTGGTGGCGGTGCTATCAAGTATGGGAGGAGTTGGCTGGTTTGCGGGCAATTCTTTGTTAAATCTGCAATCAAAAGTGCAGAAAGTTCCCCAGCCTTCAAGCCCGAAGCAGCAGCAAGAAGATGCTTTGCAAGATCGCTTTGTAAAGCTCAAAATTGACGATCGATTCTATAACGGTTACGTCAACCTTGTGGACGAGACTTTCTATGCCAAATACCCGGAATTGGGCGGACGATTACTAAAAGAAGGCGAGGACGATCGCCAGTGGCGCGAAAGGTGGCAGAAAATCGGTGACGAGTTGCTCGACAAGCTGGAAAACCTCAGCAGCGACGCTAGAGCGCGGTTGGGCAGTTACGACACCGCCGATATCGATCGCTGGAAAACTGAGGTTAACAAGCTGAATTTGAGCAGTCGGGCTTTGTACGATTTGGCTGATGCTAGGTTCTTTTATTGGTTTCCACAACAGCCGCGCGATCGCAATATCATCGGTTTGCCGATCGGACAAATTTGGCAAGCAATTACCGCCGACGAACTCGAAGCCTTACAAGCTGGAGCAACTGTCGAAAGCGTTGAATTTGACCGCCTATCGAAGAGCAAACGCCTCACAGGCAATCTCAAACCCGGAGAAGGGAAAGCTTACATTGCCAGGTTCGCTCAAAATCAAACTTTGCGCGTGAATTTACAAGCACCGCGCAAATCTACTCTACTGTCAATTTATACTCCGGGGCGGACAAAGGGCGCGCGAGCTTTGCTGGAAGATGCAGAGGGGCTTAGTTGGTCTGGATTGCTGGATGATGCTGGTTATTATGAATTCGTGGTAGTTTCTCAAGCATCTGAGCCGATCGCTTACGAGTTAAACCTGACTGCGGAATAACTGCTATTGACGCTCTCGATCAACCCAGGCAATAATAAGGTAATACCAATCAGATAAGTTGTCGGGTTCAAACAAAGAATATGCTGAAATTCGCGATCGTAGCTTTAGTGACTTTGGGATTAGTATTAGTGACGGCACTAGGTTTACATCCGGCCAATGCGACAGTCAGCACTCCCGAATTTTATGCTTGGAACTTTGCCTCTGTAGGCAGTAGCGAGCTGGTTTGTAAAAAGACCGTGGTAGTTCCGCAAGACCTGATAATTCCGTCATCATCAATGCACGCTGTCAGTATCACTTCTGCAATTGTAGATGAAAAATTTTGCGTGAATTCCACTAAGCCTGTGAATTAAGGCAGTGCATAATAGGATTTCCGGTTATGAACAATTAACGGCACATCATATAGCAATCGTAAATAATTTGTGAATTTCTTACTTTCTCCCCGCAGGTTCGGGGAGAGTGGGGGGTGGGTAAAAAAATTTACGACTCCTGCAAGGATTGCTATAATATTAAGTGATTGTCAGAGTGATTTCCGCCATCCGCGCACTGAAACTGTTGGCTGATTTTTTTATGAGAAACACCGGGTATTTTGTAATGAAAATTTATTAAACGAGTCGGGCGCAGAAGTTTTCTGCTCTTGAAAGAGATCGAACTCTTCCCTATTTTCCCAGTGCTTTTATGGTGACTTAAGAACCGAGGGAAAATATTCAGCCATTTGGCTAATCGTTTATTGGCTAATTGGCCGACTCAGTAATTCGTTAGTTTGAGTATGCTAGAGTTAGTCAGGTTCAGATATATAGTGCCATCTGTTATCTAAGTATCATGCTCAAAATTTTGGTAATTGAGGACGACGAATTAATCCGGGAAACTCTTCTGCAACTCCTGGAATCTCACAGCTACCGGGTCATTGCGGCTGAAAACGGTCGAGTTGGTGTGCAGATGGCACTTTCGGAGATACCGGATTTAATTTTGTGCGACGTGCAGATGCCGGAACTCGACGGTTATGACGTGTTGCGGACGCTGCGGCAAAACTCCCTAGCTGCTACAATTCCATTTATTTTCCTCACGGCTCAAAGTGACAAAACCGATTTTCGTCGCGGGATGGAATTGGGGGCCGACGATTACTTGACAAAGCCGTTTACCAAGGCTGAATTGCTAGGAGCCATTGCTTCTCGCGTCTTGAAACGGCAAACTATTACTCAACCGCTAACATTCGCCCTTCACCAAGCAGAAGCCAGACTCAAAGATTTAGTTAACGACTCGACCAAGGTTACGACTCTCTCTCCTGAAAAGTTTGCTCTCGAAGCTTTGCTGCGCCACGCTTTGGCACAAGGTGAGTTTCAGGTATACTATCAGCCACAAGTGAATATTGCTACCGGCCAAGTTATCGGCGCCGAAGCTTTAGTGCGCTGGCAAAATCCCGATCGAGGTATAATTTCTCCCGGCGAATTTATTCCCTTAGCAGAAGAAACAGGTTTAATTATTCAGATTGGCGAGTGGGTACTGCTTTCAGCTTGCGCTCAAGCCGCTAGTTGGCTGGCAGCAGGCTTTTCGCCCTTTACCATATCAGTAAACTTGTCGGCCCGGCAGTTGTCTGACCCGGAACTCAAGGCGCGAATCGTCCAAATATTGGAAACTACAGGCTTGGAGCCTGCTAATTTAGAATTAGAAATGACCGAAAGCGCTTTGGTGGAAAATGCGACTGTAGCAGGCGCTACTTTAAACGAACTTAAAGCTCTAGGAATTCGGATTGCTATTGACGACTTCGGCACCGGTTACGCTACTTTAGGATATCTTAAGCAATTTGCTTTTGACAGTTTAAAGATCGATCGAATTTTCGTCCGTAATGCCAACGAAGATACTCAAAATGCTGCTATTACTACAGCAGTAATTTTACTTGGTCACAGTTTGAATATGACAGTAATTGCGGAGGGAGTGGAAACACAAGCAGAACTAGATTTTTTGAAACAACATCAGTGCGATATCATGCAGGGGTATTTGTTCAGCCGCCCCGAACCAGCAGCGATAATTGAAAGTATGTTGGTTGCCGACCCCGGTTTGTTGGCGCAGCCCCCAGTAGTAGCACCTGATCGCGTTGTTCCTTTTGTACCTGTGTCCGAACCGGAAAAATCTAAAAACCTTTCAATGTCTGGTCTAGGAATAGTGTAAGCGTCACCAAGATTTCTGTATAATAGAATAAAATTATTTCTTTTACCTTCTATTTTCTGCATAAAAGTTGACGCTTCCTCATAAAAAGTTGTAGCTTTTTAGGATAGGCAAATCAAAGAAGGAGGTTTTTCCCCATATTCCTCTACTGCTTCCCCTTTTATGCGCTCGGCGCCCCTAATTGGACTATTTGAGGAATTGTGGCGTCTTGAAATTGCGAGCTTTTATCAAGTTGCAGCAGGTAAACTCATTTAAGTTCCTACTTTGGGACTGGCAGTTTCAAGAACTGTCCAACTGGAATTGGTGCAAGCCTGTCATGGAAAGAATATTAGTGGTTGACGACGAAGCAGACTGTCAAACAGTCTTAGCAATGTACTTGGAAAGTCAGGGATATCGGGTTGAATGCGCTAATTCAGGGGTGGAGGCGCTCTCGATTTTTGAAAATGCTCCCCCTGATTTGGTAATTTCAGATGTCATGATGCCGGAAATGGACGGGTTTGAGTTTTGTCGCCGTTTGCGAACTACCCGTTTGGGACAGTTAGTCCCCTTTATATTTTTGTCGGGTCAAGGGGAGATTGAGTCAAAAGTTGAAGGTCATTCGATCGGCGCTGACGATTATCTGGTAAAACCTTTTCAGTCTGAAGAAATTTTAGCTAAGGTAAGGGCGCAGTTAGAGCGCTCTCACCGCATTCACGCCGAGATTGTCCGACTGCTTCAAACTTCTAGCGGTAGGGCGGTGGAACCAACATTCGTGGCAGTATTGCCAGCACCTGCACCTTTGCCTTTAACACCAGCCGAGGAAAGAGTTTTTTGGGAAGTGATCCAGGGTTATACTAACAAACAAATTAGCGATCGGCTGTTTATTAGCCCCCGCACTGTGCAAGCTCATTTAGGCAGCATTTTCAGCAAATTACAGTTAGATAATCGTGCTCAGCTTGTGAGATTTGCCCTGGAAAGAGGATACAAACCACCTCAAACTTAGCTCAGATCAATTCCGGTTGCACTCTTCGACATGATTGTTGACCCTTCTACTACGTTCAGGGCAACGCTGTTGACTGTTGACTGTTTGGACATTTGAACAATACCGATGCAACCGGAAACGATATCAGATACAGCATATTCCCGGTTCATGAAGTACAGTAGCACCTATATTGTGTGGTGTTAATCTGTAGGGTGCGGATATGCTTCATTTTTGATAAAACTTACAGATTGACGGGTAGCGACGCACCTTACACGGGCTAGAAGATTGTGTGTACCACATATACATGGAATATGCTGTATCAACCTAGGGTGCGCCAGCCAGTCAAAAACTCCTCTCTTGTGCCAAATTAATCGCGGCTGACGCACTCAGCAGCCAGATTATTCCACATTCAAAACACAATAAGGATAATTAGTGCTCACACAAACCCCAGGTCCGAAATTCGTACCCCGGAAGTTGGCACGTTCCAAATCACCCTGCCGCACGTTATTCGCCGCATCGATATTTGTCCCGGTCAATTGAGCCCTAGGAAGCCTAGTATTTGACAAAATAGCATTCTGCAAATTACTATCGCGCACATCCGCGAAAGACATATCCGCTCCGCTTAAATTCGCACGATTCAAATTAACTCTAAACAGCAGCGAACGCCTCAAATCGGCATTCGACAAATTAGCTTGCTGCAGATAAGCTTCGCCGAGATTCGCATTAAAAAGTTTCGCACCGCGCAAATCAGCACTCGTCAGATTCGCTCGCCCCAAAAAAGCATTAGACAAATCCGCATTTCGCAGATTAGCACCATCCAAGTCAGCCCCGTACATCTCGGCATTAACTAAGTTAGTATTTGCCAAATTAGCACCCCTTAAATCCGCTTCTAGCAAATTAGCTTCATAGAGATTTGCTCCGCTTAAATCGGCTCCTCTTAAATTAGCTCTGTACAAGCTAGCCTTGAACAAATCAGCATTTCTCAAGTCACAGCCCTCGCACTCTTTACTTTCCAGCAACTGCCTAACATGATCTGGATTTTGAGCTTTAACAGGAGCTGCCACCCAAAAAAAAGCTAAACTTGCCGTTATAGTTGCCAAGAGTTTAAGTTTCACAAACAAACCTCACTGCTACTTCAAATAAATTATACTAGCCAACTGTAGACTTTCAACCCATATCCTGCTCTGTTTTCTCTTGCTCTGCGTTCTCTGCGCTTTCTGCGGTAAGCCCTCAAAAAAATGATTCGCAGCCAATGATTTAGACCGGCTTCCAGCAAGGCGGGCAAAGCCCGCCCTACTTAACTTAATTAAGCTTCATCTAAAGCAGCAACACCAGGCAATTCCTTACCTTCGAGCAGTTCTAAACTAGCACCACCACCAGTAGAAATGTGGCTCATTTGTTCACCTAAATTCAACTGTTCCACAGCCGCCACCGAGTCACCACCACCGATAATTGTGGTAGTACCAGTTTTAGTAAGTCCAGCCAAAGAATGAGCGATTCCTTCAGTTCCCACAGCAAACTTCTCCATCTCAAACACGCCCATGGGCCCGTTCCAGATTACCGTTTTGCAATCGGCCAAAGCATCTTGGAAAGTTTTTACTGAATCCGGGCCAATATCCAAACCCATCCAACCGTCGGGGATGCTTTCAACAGAGACAGTTTGAGTGTTAGCATCAGCAGCAAACTTGTCAGCAACTACCACATCAGTAGGTAACAGAAAAGTAACTCCCCGTTCCTTTGCCTTAGCTTCCAAAGACTTAGCCAATTCCAGCTTGTCATCTTCCACCAAAGACTTGCCAACGTTCAAGCCGCGAGCTTTGTAGAACGTGAAAACCATGCCACCGCCCAACAGCAGTTTGTCGCACTTTTCGAGCAGTTTTTCAATAACTCCAATCTTGCTGGAAACCTTAGAACCGCCGATTATAGCAGCTAAAGGACGCTGAGGATTGTCGATCGCACTGCCGAGATATTGCAGTTCCTTCTCCATCAAAAACCCAGCCACAGAAGGACTCAGATACTTAGTAACGCCCTCTGTAGAAGCGTGAGCCCGGTGAGCCGTACCAAAAGCATCGTTGACATACAAATCGGCCACAGAAGCTAAATTCTTAGCAAATTCCGGGTCGTTTGCCTCCTCCTCTGGGTAGAAGCGCACATTTTCTAGCAAAACCACATCGCCATCTTGCATCGCGGCGACTGTAGCAGCGACTTCATCGCCGATGCAGTCATCAGTCTTTTTGACTTCTTTACCCAACAATTCCGACAGCCGTTTAGCAACCGGTGTCAAGCGCAACTTCTCCGTCACACCCTTGGGACGGCCGAAGTGGCTGCACAAAATCACCTTAGCGCCCTTGGAGGCTAAATCTTGAATTGTCGGCAGAGCCGCCCGGATGCGAGTATCATCGGTGATATTGCCGTTGTCGAGCGGCACGTTAAAGTCCGCCCGCACCAATACCCGTTTGCCCGATAAGTCCGATGCCGATAAATTTGCTACAGTTTTTTTTGTCACAGGATTAACCTCCTAATATGTGTGTTTTTGTCGAATTCCGTTGAAATGGCGGCACTGGTCACTTGCACTTAGGCCTCGGACGCATTCAACCGCGTCCGTACAAAAAACGGAAGATGAAACAAACGGCACTGATTGGCTCAACGTAAACATTTTATCGGAGTCCGCGTCCCGGAGATGCGCAGTATGTTCAAGACTGTCTTATTTCCTATAGATCAAAGCCGAGAAGCCCGCGAAGCTGCCGAAAAGGTGGTCAATATCGTGAAAACCTACGCCTCTCGCTTAGTTATTCTCTCGGTAGTCGAACCCCCAGCCGAGGAGGCCGACGCCCCGGCCCGAGAGGTGATGACTTCCCCCGAAGCAGTCGCCAAACTTCTGTCGGAGGCCCAATCGATGTTTTCCCAGCAGGGAATTGAAGCTGAAATCATCGAACGGGAAGGCAAACCTGCTTTCACGATTTGCGATGTGGCTGACGAAATTGGGGCCGATTTGATTGTGATGGGCTGTCGGGGGATGGGTTTAACCGATGATGGGGCGTCTGACAGCGTTACCAATCGGGTGATCAATCTGTCTCCTTGTGCAGTTTTGATTGTGCCTTAGTCATTAGTCATTAGTCATTAGTCACGTGTTATATCATGTCTGACTAAATAAACGTAGATTCTGTAGGGGCGGGTTAACCCGTATCTATTATGTAAATCCAGGGTATGCGTAAACTCGCCCTGACACAGGGACTAATGACTGCTGACTAATGACTAATGACTAATGACTAATGACTAATGACTGCTGACTAATAACTAATAACTAATGAAAATTCACTGGTATCCCGGTCACATTGCCAAAGCGGAACGGGCATTAAAAGAACAGCTAAAGCGAGTAGATGTGGTGCTCGAAGTCCGAGATGCCCGCATTCCCTTGGCTACTTTTCACCCCCAAATGCCGAGCTGGGTGGGCGGCAAGGCGCGAGTCTTGGTCATCAACCGCATGGATATGATTACGCCTCGATCGCGCGAGGCGTGGGAAATATGGTTTGAATCACAGGGGGAAACTGCGTATTTTACCAATGCCGAGCACGGTCAAGGAGTAGATGCTGTCGCAGATGCCGTGCAGAATGCAGGGGTGCAGCTAAATAAAAGAAGGTTCGATCGAGGTATGCTCCCGCGTCCAGTCCGGGCGGTGGTAATGGGATTTCCCAATGTCGGAAAATCCGCTTTAATTAATCGGCTGTTAGGGCGGAGAGTCGTGGATAGTGCCCGCAGAGCTGGAGTAACTAAATCGCTCCGATGGATTCGCATTTCCGACGAAATTGAATTATTAGACGCACCTGGAGTGATCCCAACCCGAATTAACAATCAAGAAAATGCCATAAAATTAGCTATTTGCGAAGATATTGGCGAAGCAGCTTACGACAATCAGGTAGTAGCAGCAGCGATGGTAGATTTGCTCCTAGGGCTTGAGGCTGCTGATGACACGTTGATATCACTATCTGGTTTCAAATCCAGGTATAAATTAGATCCAGCCTCTAGTAATGGTGAAGATTATTTGCACGAGGTCGCAAAAGACAAGTATAAAGGAGATGTCGAACGAACGGCGCGGCAGATGTTAAACGATTTTAGAACTGGTGTGTTGGGTCAGCTTTCTTTGGAGTTGCCGCGGGCTTGATAAAACTCGTGCCCTACAACTAATCAGGAATGGTATTAAATAGGGATTTGCTGACGGTGATAATTTGAACTTCGTCTCCTATGTGTAATATTTTTTCTGCTGATTGCGGTGCGATTCGTGTGTTAACTATCAGCCGACTAAAGTAATTTAAATGCCCTTTCTTTACCAACTCAGGCATGATTTCCTTCTGCTTGGCTGTTAGTAGATTTTTAAAATTTAGATCGCCTGCTTTCGCCCCATAATTTGGCGTAGATAGGATACATGGCTGACGGGGATTAATAGCTTCAAATATTACTGTTCCTATTTTAAACCTAACAATTTCATTGGATTGTGAGAAAAGTTGGTCTTCCCAAAAAGCCGGGACATCTCCTATTTCAATATTAGCTCGCAAGCGCTGGCGCATCTCGTTAACGCAAACTCTCGGGAACCAAGATGCAACTTCGGCAATTGTTTCGGTACTGATAATGCTTGGCCCTGGTGCAGTGGTATCGTCGGGAAAACCAGTCAGCAAGTTTTCAATTAACTTGACGGGGAAACCGAAGTAGTTGCTCAACCAACATTCTACTCCTGGGCGTTCTCTATCTACATGAAAAAAAAATTCTTGTTCGGTGTCTTGTATTTTCAGGCCGGCAATTCTCTTTTTCATGTCAAAGGATAAGTGTAGAAAACGGACTCCGCTGTTGCGCTTAGTGTTAACTAATTCTCCTGCTGCATCGCAGATTGCAAAAGAGCGATCGCCTTCTAGAGCTCCGCTGGCTAGAATAGTGGCTTGACTGACTGCTATGCCGTCAAGGGACTTAACCGGATAGATATGAATGCTGGCGACGTAAGACATTTCGAGCCATTGATAAATAATTGTCGTTTTAGATACATTCTAGCATTCCCTGCCGGCAGAAGGATGACCGCAGTTGACTTGGTGAAATAAAATAGGAATGAAATAAAAAGGGGTAACTTTTTTGAAGTTTACATGTGGTCGGAGCAGCTTGTAAAGAAAAATCAAAGAAGTCTGGCTGAGCTTGTGGTAGATATTATGCTCTAAAATAGAAAAAATTCAACAATTGAACCGAGTTATAAGCAATGACTGAAAGCGGAAGTAGAGGCATGATTTCGAGACGTAATTTAATGTTGAAGGCTGGTGCAGGGATGCTGGCGGCAAGCTTGGCACCTGCGTTTTTACAAGCCGAAGCAGCAAAGGCCGAGGCAATCTCTGAGCTTACTCCCGACCGTGCTCTTCAGAAATTGATGGAGGGAAATCAACGCTACATTCAGCAAAAACGGACATTTCCCGACCAAGCCCGATCGCGAATTGTAGAGGTAGCACAGGGTCAACATCCGTTTGCAACCATCCTGGCTTGTTCTGATTCGCGGGTTGCTCCCGAAATTATTTTCGACCAAGGATTAGGGGATTTATTTGATATCCGAGTAGCTGGCAATTTTCTCGACGATGTGGTTCTCGGGAATATAGAATATGCCGCCTTAGAATTAGGCGTGCCGCTATTAGTAATTCTGGGTCACGAACGCTGCGGTGCTGTCAAAGCAGCTTTAGATGGCAAAGCTGTTCCGGGTCACATTAGCACTTTGGTGGCGGCGATTCAACCGGCAGTTGATTCGACCAAAGGTCAAAAAGGCGATGCCTGGGATAACGCAGTCAGAGCTAATGTGAAAAGGAATGTAAATAACTTACAATCCTCGTCGCCTATTTTAGCTGAAGCAGTCAAAGCGGGCAAGCTTAAAGTTGTTGGGGGCCGCTACGATTTGGATAGCGGCACAGTAGAGATAATTGCTTGATTTTGCTGGTTGCATCTCATATCTTGGAATATTTTTAATGAACAGGCTTTCGGGCCTGTTCCACAATCCGAGAATTTGATTGTGGGGAGTAGGGTTGGGCATCCTGCCCGCCCATAAAAGCCATAATCTCAGTTACATCAAACCCATTTCTTGCAGTCCCCGGCGCAGGCGTTCTGCCTCAAATGGGCGGCGCTGTTCGTGAAGGGCGATCGCTCTTTTAAATTCTGCTAAACTCTCTGGCATTTTGCCAATTTTCAGCAGCGCTACGGCCAAGTTTTGATGAGCTTCCGCGTGTTCGGGATCAATTTTTATCGCTTGTCGGTAATAGGCGATCGCATCTGCTAAATTTCCGGCTGCCTTCAGCGTCAGTCCTAAATTATAGTGACCTACTGCAAAATTGGGGTCAATTTTTAAAGCTGCTTTGTAAGCTTTTTCAGCAGATTTCAAATCTCCTTCTTCTTTGAGCAAATTGCCCAAATTATTGTAAGCACCCAACTTGAGGGGCGGGAACACATTTGTATTAATTGCCGCTTGATAGTGTTCTTTTGCTTTGGCAAACTGCTGCTGCTGGCGATAAGCAATTCCCAAATGATAGTTGAGTTCGTAAACAATAGAATCATCAATGGCCTCCGCAGTCAAGCCTTTGGTTAATAAATTAATTCCCCGCGCCAGTTGCCCGGTTTCTACATACAAAGCGCCTAATTTGCTACAAGCATAAGCATCGTTTGGATAATAAGCGATATAGCGTTCCATTGCTGCTTGAGCTTTTTGGAATTTACTTTTTGCGGCGATCGCATCTTTTTGATAACCAGAGTGCCAAATCGCCACATCGGGGAGAGAAGCTATTTTCCAATTTGGTTCCCTGTGAAGAATCTCAGCCACGCTGTCGTCTACCATTGCGTGATAAGGGCGAGAAAAGCGGATGTCGGGGCGATTGCGAAACAAGCGCGACACTAGGGAATAGGGAGATTGAGAGGCACCGATTTCTTGGCGGATGAGATTGATTAGCAGCAGCCGATCGCTCCCAATAGCCTGGTCGATATGAGGTACAATCTCCGGTACCAAAACCTCATCGGCATCTAATACCAAAATCCAGTCGCCCTGGGCGTGTTTCAGACACTCATTGCGCGCCACTGCGAAGTCGTCGCACCATTCAAAGTCATAAACCCTCGCCCCAAATTCTCGGGCAATTTCACGGGTGCGATCGCCCGATCCCGTATCCACCACCACCATTTCGTCCACAACACCCTTAACGCTGTCCAAAGTCCGCGACAGTGTTGCCTCTTCATTCTTCACAATCATGCACAGAGTCAGATCCATCGGGCGCAAACTTTCCTCGTTTCACAGAATTATTGTAATTTTTTTACCAGTAAAACACAAAAAGTCCCAGAAAAAATTCTCCTATTTCGCTTTTGCCTTGAGCATAAGTACCTGTCTTCCCTAGAAAAATTGGGTTAAGTCTTTTGAGATATTAAAAAGCCTCAAACTCGGACGATTCATGAGAAATCCTATCCCTCTCGGTTCATCCCTACGGTAGAGGTGAGGGCGGGATAGAGCTTGTTATTCTAAAAACATAAGACAAGGCACCAGAGAAAGTTAAGGATTCAGGAGAAAAAGAAATGGGAATTATTGCTTGGATCGTTTTAGGACTGATTGCCGGTGCGATCGCCAAAGCCATTTATCCGGGAACTCAAGGCGGCGGTTTTCTGGCAACAACAGGTTTAGGAATTTTGGGCGCCCTAGTGGGAGGTTATTTAGGTCAAATGTTCTTTGGGACTAGCGGGGGAGCTTCTTTCGGAGCATTGACTCTACCCAGCATAGCTTTTGCAGTTGTAGGTGCGATCGTTCTACTTTTCATCTGGGGATTGTTAACTCAGCGTGCTGCATAACAAATATTGCCAATTCCCAGTCGATCAACTATTAGGGTATTCATAAACCCGGTTTCTTGAAGAAACCGGGTTTTTCACTTGTTTGTAGGCTGCGTCAGCCTACTCATACCAAATCCGCGTTAAACACCCCGGATCCGACTCGGTGGTTGAAACTGATCAAAAATCCAACTTTCGTCCGAACAGAGGGGGACTGAAGAATAAAGGCCTAAAAATCCCGGAGTGGGTATCAATTAATTAATCAATCCGCAAATTGAAAGGCAAGCGAACATAAACCCCCTGCGGGTCGTTCATCGACTTGATAACAGCCAATTCATCTTGCATTTTCTTAAATTCCGCCGTCAGGGGGTCGAGTTTGGCGGCTGGTTTCAAAACGTGAACGCCTGAAATTCTTTCCAAAATTCGCTCCTCCAAAGTGCGGCGTTTGGGATATTCTTCCAATTTCCAATCGTCGCCGAGTTTAGCTTGCTTCGCCGCCTCTCTGACAGCATCTTCAAGGCCGCCAATTTCATCGACTAAACCCAACTGTTTCGCAGCCGTACCCGACCACACCCTGCCTTGAGCAATTTCTTGTACCTTGTTTTTCGGCAGTTTGCGAGAGTTGGCGACTTTAGTAATAAATCGATCGTAAATGCGATCGACTACCCTCTGAATATTCGCCAATTCTTGAGGATTTTTCGGACGGGAAACCGTGTTAGTATCCGCAAACCGGGCGGTTTTCACAACGTCCCAAGTCAGGCCGTTGTTAGCAGCCAACTTTCCGGCGTTAAACAGCATTCCAAAAACGCCGATAGAACCGGTAATCGTATTGGGTTCGGCAAAGATTTTGCTGGAACCCATCGAAATCCAATAGCCGCCGGATGCTGCTAAATTGCCCATCGAAACAATAACTGGTTTCTTTTTGCCCGTCAGCATAACTTCGCGCCCGATTACTTCGGCCGCCGTCGCGCTACCTCCGGGACTGTTGACGCGCAAAACCACTGCTTTTACGTCGTCATCTTCTCGGATTTTCCGCATTTCTTTAGCGATGCGATCGCCTCCTACTTGAGTCGGGCCCCCTTCGCCGTCTACAATCTCTCCCTCTGCGTAAAGTATAGCAATTTGGTTTTTCTTGTTAGCGTGAGTTGAGTTTTTATCCTCAGCAACTCTAGCGTAGTTTTTCAAACTAATTTGCTTGAAAGATTTGTTTTCGCGATCGGTTCCTGTGAGTTTTTTGAGTTCTGTCGATATTTCGTCAAAGTATACAACTTTATCAACTAACTTGCTTTTGAGAGCTTCGTCAGCCATCAAAATTCCGCCATTATCTGCAAGCGCTTGCAGTTGCGGAACAGTCACTTTGCGACTCGGGGCGACAGTTTTCAGGTATTCTCCCCACATATCTCCGAGCAACTTTTGAGTTTGCTGGCGATTTTCGGGACTCATTTTTGTGAGCAAAAACGGCTCAACGGCTGACTTGTATTTGCCGACGCGAGTCACTTGCACTCCCACGCCGTATTTTTCAAAAGCACCAGTCAAAAACATTGCCTGACTGCTAAAACCGTTGATTTCCAAAGCGCCGTAAGGATTGACTGCAATTGTATTAGCAACGGAACCGAGGTAATAATCTCGCTCATTCCAGTCCATCTGGTAAGCAAAAATGGGTTTTTTGGCATCTCGGAAACGCTGCAAGGCAGATCGAACTTCTTTGAGATTGGCAAACCCGCTGCTGCTAGAATTTGAGCTGCCTTCGAGATAAATGCCAACTATTTTCGGGTCTTTTTTCGCATATTCGATCGTGTCTAAAACAGTCCGCAGCGTCACTGTATCGCCGGAATCTTCCGAAAGCACTTCTTCAATCGCCGCGCCTGTGCTACGGCTCGGTTTGCTGTCGGTGATATTTGAAGAAAGGTCTAATACCAATACAGACTTATCTTTAACTTGGGGGCCCGAATCTTTGGACGACGATGCTGCCATAGCAATTAGCAGTACCAGTCCCCCCAATCCGATGCTGCCCAGCAGCAGCAGTCCTAGGAAGGTTCCCAGTAAACTTGCACAGGTATATTTTAGGAAATCTTTCATTAGATAATTGGTAATTAGTTATTAGTCAATAGTCATTAGTCATTAGTCATTAGTTAGAGCACATCCGGTGAGAGTGGAATGATACCGAGCGTGTGAGCCAGAGGCTGGCACTGCACTCGGAAAAATATTATTCCCATGCCAGCGGAAACGATATTATGGGTAATTCCTGCAACTAGGATTTAGCAATTATCCTCGGTCGTAGTTATTAGCTAATGACTTTTGACTGCTCACTAATGACTTTTGACTGCTGACTCACTTTTATCTTAACCTTTCCAAAACCCCAGATTGTTTTAGCTCATCCAAATTACCGCAGCCCGTACAGAACATCACGGTGGCGATTTCTGCAATTAAAGCCTCAGCTAGAAGGGCTGCCGCTGATTCCGATTCCGCTGCCGCTTGTAGAAACGGCCGCGCCAGTCCCGCAATATCCGCGCCAAGGGCGAGAGCCTTCGCTGCATCCAATCCATTCTGCAAGCCTCCAGAGGCAATCAGGGGAACATCCGGCGCTACGGCGCGGGTGCTGACAATGCACTCGGCTGTGGGTATTCCCCAGTCGGCAAAGGTTGCGCCCAACCTGCGCTGCTTGCCATCTTTAGCTCGCTCTCCTTCTATTTTCGCCCAAGAAGTGCCTCCGGCCCCGGCAATGTCGATCGCACCTACTCCAGCGGCGACCAATTTCTTTGCCATCTTTCCTGAAATACCGTTGCCGACTTCTTTAGCAATAACTGGTACTGGTAATTTCTCGCACAATTTGGCAATTTTATCTAGCAGTCCTTTAAAGTTAGTATCGCCTTCGGTTTGAACGCACTCTTGCAGCGGATTGAGGTGCAAAATTAGAGCATCGGCTTCGAGAATATCAACTATTTTTTGGCATTCTTCCAAACCGTAATTGTAGTTTAATTGAACTGCTCCGATATTGGCAAACAGCAGAATATCTGGAGCGCGACGACGGACGGCAAATGTAGGAGCTAGTTGAGGATTTTCTACGATGATTCGCTGGGAACCGACTCCCATTGCGAGTTTGTATTCTTGAGCGACATCGGCGAGGCGATAATTGATTGTCTGGGCTAAGTCTGTGCCGCCGGTCATCGAGGAAATTAGCAGGGGAACGGCTAGTTTTTTGCCGAGAAATGTGGAGGTTAAATCGATTTCGGTGCGATCGAGTTCTGGCAAACAGCAGTGAGCAAAACGGTAGCTTTCGAGTCCGCTGGTAGTTTCGCGAAATTGTACGTCTTCTTCGAGGCAAATCCGCAGGTGATCTGCTTTGCGGGTTTCGGTTTGCGAGGGGGAGGTTAGCGGCAAGTTCACAGTGGCTATTTGGGGAAAGAGTTGTGATTTGGGAATATAGAAATTTTATTTCATTTTTGAGATTTTTTTTATTAACCGCAGAGAGCGCAGAGGGCCCAGAGGAGAAGAAAAGGGAGATGTCTGCCAATCTTCTTGCAAGGGTTGCTATATTATCCCGGAACAGTCATCGGCACGCCGTTATCTGAAGGTTTCAATTTCAGTAAAAAAGGAACTGCTTTTTGCACCCACGCTTTGATTGACGTGTAACTTGCCGCATCTTCTCCGAAGCAAGTTTCCAGCATATCCGTGTGAATTATCCCCGGATTCAAAGGAACCGCCGCCATACCTGCGGGCAATTCTTGGGCGAGCGATCGCGTAAGTCCTTCTATTGCCCACTTGGAAGCGCAATAGGGCGCGACTTCCGGCGAAGTTGACCTTCCCCAACCAGAACTAAAGTTGACAATTATGCCGCTTTTTTGAGCAATCATTGCCGGGACAAAATGGCGAATTACATTAGCAGTACCTTTAATATTAACATCTATTAGCTGGGAAAATTCTTCGCTGCTGACTAACCAAAGCGGCGCGGGATTGTTGACTAAACCTGCATTGTTAATGAGCAAATCAGGCGGCTGCTTTTTTGCCAACATTTCTGTTGCCCATGCTTTTACTCGATCGTCCTTGGCGACATCCAAACAAGTAAAATGATGGGGCGCACTATATTTTTGGTTGAGTTTTTCCACCGCTTCGGAAGAACGGGCGCATCCCACAACTGTATGTCCCAATTCAATAAACTTTTCGGTCATGGCAAGACCGAGACCGCGACTGGCTCCGGTAATTACAATTAATTTTGTCATAAATTTGCTGATGTTTGACATTAAGTAATACAATACATATTGACGGGCAAATTGACAAATCGATCGCAGGGAGAAAGCATGAAAGTAAAAGCAGCAGTTGCTCGCAGTGCCGGCAAACCTTTGAGTATTGAAACTGTTGATCTGGATGGGCCGCGGGCTGGAGAGGTGTTGGTGGAAATTAAAGCCACGGGTGTGTGTCACACTGACGCTTACACTCTTTCCGGCGCCGATCCTGAAGGTTTGTTTCCTGCTATCTTAGGCCACGAGGGAGCCGGAATTGTCGCAGAAGTTGGGGCGGGAGTCACGAGTGTCAAAGTGGGCGATCGAGTAATTCCTCTCTACACTCCCGAATGTCGCAACTGCGAATATTGTTTGAGTGGCAAAACGAATCTCTGTCAAGCAATTCGCGTGACTCAAGGCCAGGGAGTCATGCCCGACGGCACGAGCAGGTTTTCCATAGACGGGCAGAAACTTTACCATTACATGGGAACTTCTACCTTCGCTAATTATACAGTATTGCCAGAAATTGCGGTAGCAAAAATTCGCGAAGATGCTCCTTTTGATAAAGTTTGTTTGATCGGCTGCGGCGTCACAACAGGCATCGGCGCTGTCATTAATACTGCGAAAGTAGAGCCTGGTTCTAATGTGGTAGTTTTCGGTTTAGGCGGCGTGGGTTTGAATGTCATTCAAGCGGCTCGCATGGTGGGAGCTAACATGATTGTCGGCGTAGACATGAATCCCGACAAGCGAGAGATGGCAGAAAAATTCGGCATGACTCACTTCGTCAATCCCCGCGAAGTAGAAGGCGATTTAGTGCCTTATTTAGTAGATTTAACCAAAGGCGGAGCTGATTACAGTTTTGAATGTATCGGCAACATTAATGTGATGCGCCAAGCTTTAGAATGTTGCCACAAAGGTTGGGGCGTGAGCGTAATTGTCGGGGTAGCGGGAGCCGGTCAAGAAATTAGCACCCGCCCGTTTCAGCTAGTAACTGGTAGGGTTTGGAAAGGGACGGCTTTTGGCGGCGCAAAAGGCAGAACAGATGTTCCTAAGATAGTTGATTGGTACATGGACGGGAAAATTGATATTGATAGTTTGGTATCTCGGCTAATGCCGATCGAGCAAATTAACGAAGCTTTTGATTTAATGCACAAAGGCGAAGTAATTCGTACAGTTTTGACTTTTTGAGTTGTGAAGGAAGAAGGAAGGTAGGACTTAGGGAAAAAGTGGTTTTACGCGCTACTTATAGCTGTAAGGTGTACGGCAGCACCCTAAATAACTTCTTTCTTCTCTCTTCCTCTGCGTCCTCTGCGCTCTCTGCGGTTAATAAAAAACTTCTAATTCCCAACTGAAATAAAATTAATATGATATCAGAATCCCTAAAACTGCACAAAGAACATAAAAGCTTCGGTGGCCAACTCGGATTTTACAGCCATCAATCCTCAAGCTGCAACAGCGAGATGAAATTCGCTGTTTACCAGCCCCCCCAAGCTTTATCTCAACCCGTACCCGTTTTGTATTTTCTATCAGGTTTAACCTGCACGGAAGAGAACGTTATGGCAAAAGCGGGGGCGCAAAAATTTGCGGCAAAATACGGGTTAATGCTGGTTGCGCCCGACACTAGCCCGCGCAATACTGGTATTCCTGGGGAAGATGACGATTGGGATTTAGGAAGTGGTGCGGGTTTTTATGTTGATGCGACAGCCGCACCTTGGAATGCTCACTATCGAATGTACAGTTATGTGGTTGATGAATTACCGAATTTAATCGCCAAAAATTTTCCAGCGATACCGGAAAAACAGGGAATTTTCGGCCATTCGATGGGCGGACACGGGGCTTTAATTTGCGCTTTGAAAAATGGATCTCGTTATCTTTCAGTTTCCGCTTTTGCGCCTATTTCCGCGCCAATGCGCTGCCCTTGGGGACACAAAGCTTTTGCAAACTACCTCGGCAGCGACAAAGAGATTTGGAGGGCTTGGGATGCTAGCGAATTGGTGGTTGCAGCGCAATACAACCGTCCAATTCTGATTGACTGCGGCACTGCTGATTCGTTTCTTACTGACGGGCAGTTGTTGCCGGAAGTGTTAGCGGAGGCTTGTGCAAAAGCGGGACAGCCACTAACTTTAAGGATGCAGGGAGGTTACGATCATAGCTATTATTTTATAGCGAGTTTTATGGAAGATCACATTCGGCATCATGCGGCTGTTTTGTGCGGCTAGTTCCTAGCAGGAAGCAGGCAAGATGCCTGCTCCACAACAACTGGTTCTTAGGCTCTGCCTGGGAACCGATATCCAGAGGCTCTGGCTCGAAGGGCTGCCATGAAATGTAGAGGCAGAGCCTCCTGATCTGCTTTACCAGGCTCTGCCTGGTAACGAGTGAGATCGCTTCTAGGAGCACAGGTATTTTCGGTTAATTAAGATTAATCGGAAAAACCCATTCTTTATAATTGCTGTCGCGATTTTCTATAATACCCGTAAGTTTATCCAAAATCTTTTCGGTGATGGGTCTGTTTTTGGGCAAATGATAGTTTTCTACTCGGTTAATTGGCGTAATCTTCGCGGCGGTTCCGCAGAGGAAAATCTCGTCTGCAATAAACAGTTCTGATTTGTCAAGGGGTCTTTCTATGACTTCAATTCCTAAGTCTCTGGCGATTGTGATTACGCTGTCTCTGGTAATTCCTTCGAGAATATCTTGCTCGAAACCGGGAGTAACTAATTTACCGTTTCTGGCGACAAATATGTTCATTCCTGAAGCTTCGCTGACTTTTCCCTGAGTGTTCATCATAATTGCTTCGTCGAAGCCGGATTCTACTGCTTCTGTTTTGGCTAAAGCTGAGGTGATGTAGGCGCCGCTAATTTTACCTCTTAAGGGCAAACTGCGGTCTTCTTGGCGATACCAAGAGCTAATTCTACAGTTGACTCCTTCTTTGGGCAAATAATCTGAAAGTTCTAATCCGTAGACAAAAAAGTCGGTTTCTACGTTGTGCAGTCGGGGGGCAATTCCTAAACTGGATGTGTAGATAAAAGGGCGGATATAAAATGATTTTGTGGGCTGGTTTTTCTGGACAAAATCAATTATTATCTGTTGAATTTTGTCGGCTGGCAAATCGCAGTGGAGGAAGCTGGCACTTTGACTTAATCTTTGACAGTGGCGGTCTAATCTAAATAGCAAGATTCGATCGGCATTTTGGGGGTCTGGAATTCCCCGCAACCCGCCTAAAACTCCGGTTCCGTAGTGCAGTGCGTGGGTGGCTATGGAAATTTTGGCGTCGGTAAATGGGAGAAATTGGTTTTGAAAGTAGGCAATTGGTAGAAAACTATCCATGATTCAAGCTGGAGATGAGTTTTGCAGTCCGGGAGGAAAGCTGAATTTGGTTATATTACCATAAGTTATACCATTTTAGATTTTAGATTTTAGATTTTAGATTTACAATGACTGATTAGATATAAGTTTGGAGGTGGTCTAAAGTTACCTTTCTTTTATTAAATGAGATGAGTATTGTGTGATTCGAGGGAGCGATAAAATAATATAAAATGCGGTCATTTGGGTTGATAATTGTTTTGGGAAAAAGTGCGATCAACTACAAACAAAAATCAACCAAGGGGCAACTATGGCACGTAAATGTTTCATCATTGAAATGGGGATGGGTATAGACCAGCACGGGCAGGAACCGACTGTAGCCTGTGCAAGGGCTGTACGGAATGCGATCGCCCATAATGCTCTCCTAGGCGTCTGGGAAGTGGCGGGTTTGAGCGACCCCAATCAGATGATTGTTGAGGTTAAGGTGGCTGTTCCTTACCCGGAACAAGTGCGGGAACAGGAGGTGTTGGCGGTGCTCCCTTTTGGCAGCAAAACTCTGATTGTGGAGCAAGGAGGCATGATTGTGCCAGGAAGGGCGATCGCCTCTCTGAATGATAAAAATGATGAAATGCTAATCGCTGTGGCGGCTGTGAGTGTTTTTGTCGAAACTGAGGACTAATTAATTGGGTGTTGTTGGGATAAATCGCCCGATCGCAGTTGCTTGTTTGGGCGATCGGGCGATCGAACGCCTGTCTGTTAAAAAATGATTAATTTAGACTAAGTTGTAGGGTGCGTCATGAGAAATGGCCTGAAATATCCTAGAAAATCTGAGGCTCTGAGGCACGCTATAACTTAGTCTGTTCAACGCTAAGATTTATTGGCGCCTACCTACTTAATTTTTAACTTTTAAGTGAGAATTTTTAATTCCTCAGGCGACCGGGTATGTAAGCAATCCAGCAAAACCCTACGATTAATAACAGCCACGTCACGGTAATATTGCTGCCCAACAAGTTGCGGAGAAAATCTTCCATTGTTCTCAAAAATTATAGGGTTTAAAAGAATTTATTACTGTTCCCTCTCCGATCACAAAAGGTAGAGTCCGATCGCATAAAACCCGATCAGACTCTACCTCCTCTACCTCCTATTGGGGCTGGCTGGTATCTGCCAACATTTGGTTAACCATTTGCAAGTGCGCCTGAAGGTTCGGCAACTTCTGGGTGGCCCACGCCTTCAAGTCGGGATCTTGTCCCTGTTGAGATTGAGCCTGAAACAGAGCAATAGCCTGAGTGTGGCTCTCGATCATAGCCTGCTTGTAAGCGGTGTCAAAACTTGTACCGGATAGTCCGGAAAGTCGATCCATCAAAGCTGTGTTCTGGGTACTCATGTCGGTTGGCAATTCAACCTGCTTTTGCATTACTAACTGCATCAATTCTTGATTTGCCCGAGTGTGTTCCTCAACCATTTCTTGCCCGTATTGTTTCACGCCCGCACTAGAACCGCGCTGCACTGCCAATCTGCCGAGCTCCACTTCCAGCATACCAATTTGACCTGCTTGCATGACAAAGTTTCTGTCTTGGCTGCTGAGAGAATTAGGTGAAGTTTCGCCACCTGTGGGAGTGTTGGGAGAACGGCTGGGATTGTTGTTGATGGGGGTATTTGGAGAACGGCCGGGAGTGTTGTTGGTGGGGGTATTTGGAGTGTTGGGAGAACGGCCGGGAGTGTTGTTGGTGGGGGTATTGGGAGTGTTGGGAGTAGTAGCATCGTCGGTAGCATTATCAGCAAGCTCAAAAACCCGATCGCCCGACTGGTTGAAGCCGTGACTCTGGCGGTTTAATTCTGCAAATCCCGGCACAGCTATCAAGGAACTAACGCCGGCAATTCCGGCAACTGTTACTAATTTTTTGAACAAATTTTTGCGATTGAGTGAAGTCATGAATTTCTAGGCCTCTAAGTTTTCAAAATTACGTGAAGCGAAGCTATCCCGTAGGGAATCGCCCGAAACTAGCGATGGGAGGGTGTGCTGTTTTTCCGAAACAAGTTGAGCAAACCAAACGCGCCCAATGCACCTAGCCACCCGAAATTGTTGGGGCTATCGCGCCGAGCACTCAAAACTCCAGAATTAGTATCAGCCGGCGTGGATGTGGTACCACTCGTACCCGTTGTACCGGTTGTACCCGTGCCACTCGTACCCGTTGTACCCGTTGTACCCGTTGTACCCGTGCCTGTTGTACCCGTTGTACCCGTTGTACCCGTGCCTGTTGTACCCGTTGTACCCGTTGTACCCGTGCCTGTCGTACCCGTTGTACCGGTTGTGCCCGTGCCACTCGTACCGGTTGTGCCGGTTGTACCCGTGCCTGTCGTATCGGTTGTGCCCGTGCCAGTTGTATCGGTTGTACCAGTTGTGCCCGTACCAGTTGTGTCGGTGCCCGTACCAGTTGTGTCGGTGCCTGTACCAGTTGTGCCCGTACCAGTTGTGCCTGTACCAGTTGTGCCTGTACCAGTTGTGCCTGTACCAGTTGTGCCTGTACCAGTTGTGCCCGTACCGCCTCCAGGACCCCCTCCAGCACCGCCGCCTGACTGGGCAGAAGCAGGCACTGCTAAGGAAACCGTTGCTAAACCTAAAGTACAAGCGCTTGCTAAAACAACTTTCAACAATTTAGAAGATTTCATGGTAATTCTTGCTTTTACGTAGAGTCCTGCGATCGCTTGTGATGCCAAAACCGCAGGGTCAAATTGACAGCGTAACGTGCAGCTTTTCTAACATTTGCTGCGGGATAATGAAAGTAAGGGAGCAAATTTAGTCCCCTTCCCTGGATTATTTTTCCCTGGTCAATTACACCGCAGCCTTAATAGTTTATAAGCTATTACGTATCATTCAAGTTCGCCATTCATCTTTAGGAATATTTGGTAAAATGGCGTTTTATTTCAGGTGATGGATGATATTTGATGGGGCGGCCTACTAGCTAAATCAAAACTTACGCGCGGGGGATAGAAACCGGGTTGAACTGAAAAATTTGGGGTTGAATAACGAGACATATACGCATCAACCGGGTTTCTGAGACAAGCGCGCTGATCTTCCCATAAAATTTCCCCGGCTGCTGGTGCTTTGAGGCAGAAATTCTTGATTTTATCACCGTCAATTTTGGGTTAGCGCTCCGCCAGATGAGTTGGTTTAAAATTTTTTTGAGCGCTATTTTTCCTTAACTTGCTGCTGGCAATTTGGGCACTGACAGAATACCGCTCAAACTTTCCTAGGAAACTAAATTATCTCAAAACGCCCGATCGACCTTTCCGAGTCGCAAAAGCGCCTGCAAACCCTCAACAGCAAGGCGTTTGACTGGGCTTTGACTGGCGTAAAACAGGAAGGCGAACTCAGGGCTATCCGAGTCGAACCCGCGCGACATTAAATTAACCAGCGACAGCGCACTCGTCAGAATTGCTTGTGAGTGCGATCGGCTAAACCCTGATATCCTATATCCTAAAGCCAAGACTATGCCAGAGAGCGCTTATTCCCTCACAGATTTCCCCAGCAGACATCAACTATGCTGCATCGAATTCTTGCCCGAAGTCGCTATCTAATGTTAAGCGCTTTTTCTAAGTTCGCAAGTTCAAAAGCCGAAATCAGATTAATTGCTGTTGGAGCGAGGAAATTACCCAAATTCTGCCCAACCAGCAACGCCAAGCCCATTGCCTTCTCGGATCAGAATAAATTTAATATTACATCTGTCCTCAGAATGATAAAAATGCGGTCTAAAACTTGCTTTTAGAGAGAGGAAAGTAGTGGCTTCTAGTATATAAGATTAAATTTATGTTTAATAATTAGAGGTCATTATGCCAGAACAACAATTTGATACCTTACCTTCAGAAGCACAAGAACTCCCCCAAGGGGCGAAACAAATTTTTCAGGCGGCTTTTAAGAGCGCTAGTGAAGATGGAATGAGCGCCGATGGTGCTACCAGCGTTGCTTGGAACAGCGTAAAATCTGAATACGTTCAAGGCGAAGGTGGCACGTGGCATCACAAGGGTGACGATACTAACCAAACCCGCAAATCTGTACAGTCTGGTGGCAATTAGTCATAAGCCCTCACTTCTATCGTGTCCGCTAAAATAACCGTTATCCGGTGTGTAGTCAGGACTTCATTCCTGATTTTATGATGAGTGAAGTCCTCACTACCAACCAATGTGAGTAAAGTTATTCTAGCGGTCATGATATCATCAGTCATTAGCAATGTATTCATCACTTGTGATTAATGCTTTACATTGATAGGTGTTGGCATCGCGGTGATCCAGAAATTAATGCAGCCTGTTAATAGGCTGGCGCATATCCCATTGTAATTCGGCTAAAACGAGCAAGCTAAATACCATTAGGACTCCCGTAAATAGGAAAGACCAACCGTCGGTGTAAGGCAAAATCAAAATTCCCAACAGGTGAAATAAACTTGCTGCTAAGAGCGCGCGCGATCGCACTGCCCATCCAGTCCCAAAATACCCAATTCCGCTCATTCCTAACCACAGGGGACAGAGATTTGCCAACACTTTTTCCCAACTATAAAAAATGGCTAAATCGGTCAGCAGCAATCCTAATAACATGAGGATTACCCAACCGTAAAGCACCCAAATCAGGCGTTCTATTTTGACCCAAGAGTATGTCATGCTTACCATTGCTGCTGTACCTACGAGGCTGAGGGCTGACCACAAACCTGCTTGCAGCATCCAACTCACAGATAAAAATTGTGCAGTGCCGAACATGGGTATTAACAGCAAGCTCCACAGCAGGCAAGCTCGATCGAGACAAGTATAAAATGTTGAATAAAATCTCTCTTGACCAAGGGGAAACTGAACCTGCCAAAGCCCTTCTACATCCTGAACGTCAATGTTAAGCTGTTTGCGGCGCAGAGGCGGCACTGAATAATTAAAAAAGGTCATATCTGACACTATTAAAATTCACAAACAATTAGTTGCTTACATACTATTTCAACAGCAATCGCTCTAATTGCAATCTATCAATCGGATTAATTGCATTGATTTTCTTATATGTCGGCAGTAATAGTTAGTCGCTCGCAGCAGGTAAAATAGGAAGAGAGATATCACAATTTCATAAAATAGCTCTTGGGATAGATGGCTGCAATATTACGGATTGGGTACTTTAAAAATAGTCAACTTTGTTACAGAATTTATGCTCACTTCATCCCATCCTCTGAAACAGGTATTCCACTGCCCGGAAGAATCGGATTTTTACGCGCACTGCTTGGAAAGTTTAGTATTAAATGCCAGCGATAATTCTCGACTGATCGTAGAGTTTGGTTCAGGAGAGGGAAGTCCAGTTATTAAGTCTTTGCTGAGAACAGAGTTTGACGGGAGAATACAGGGATTTGAGCTAAATAAAGTAGCGTGGAAAATTGCTCATTCTCAAATTAAAGAATATGAACTGAGCGAACAGTACACCGTCAACAATTGCTCTTTTTTTGATTCGCCTTTATACGAGTCGGCGGATTGTGTAATCTCAAATCCGCCTTACTTGCCGGCGGTGGATGATAAGATTTACCAGCCGTTGTTGCACGGGGGAAGTGATGGTTGTACAATTGCTAAAAAACTTTTATCTCTGGACTGCAACGAAGTTTTGCTGATGGTTTCTAGCTATTCTAATCCGGTGGGTTTGATCGATTATGCCTTGGATCGAGGCTACTCGGTGGCGAATTTTGAGATTGCACCTTTAAGTTTTGGGTATTATAGTTCGGAACCGAAGGTGAAAAGCGCGATCGCCCGTCTCCGAGAAGAGGGCATGGCTTTTTATTCGGAAAATATCTATCTGCTGGCTGGAGTTTTGTTTAAGAAGCAAGAAAAGTCGCAAAGAGATTTGTCGATCGAGCTAATTCAGTTAATGACAGCATTTTAAAATACAGCGGTGCCTCTGGGATGTTGCACCATTGTCAGCAACAGGCAAGATGCCTGTTCCACAAAGAGTGTATTTCTTGTGGAACAGGCATCTTGCCTGTTCCTCAAAGGCTTATTGAGAACGGTGCAAGATATAGGGTGCATCAGAGATTGAGGCACCCTACTATATAGCCGTTAATTCCGTTCTGCCGCTTGGATCGATCGCACTACAGCCGCCCCAGCCCGATCGCCGATCGACTTCTCCTGATCGTACCCCAACACCAGCTCCCAAGCCTCCTGCGGGTATCTATCCACCAGCGGCATAGCCACTTCATCCAACATCCAGCGGCCGTGACGTTCGTCTTCTTTGATGTGCAGTTCCCAATAACCCATCGCAGCGTGCGAGAGACCCAGACGCTGGGCGGCGGCTAGATAATTGCGGTAAGCGACGGGCCCCGCCACCTCAAAATAAGTTAGTCCGCCGTTGTAGCGCAGAAAATGGCGCTTGCGTTCCGTCAGCAGGAAGTTGTGATTAATGCCTGCGAGCACTTCCCAAGGCACTAAATCGAAGTACGCTTCCGGTTCCGTACTCATCCCGAATTCTGCCAGCATTTGGGCAAAAAAGGTCGAGTGCTTGCGGGGAAGGCGACCGCCGCCGTATTCTTCGATCAGCACTCGCGTAAGGGTGCACTGAATTTCGTTGCCGGCGCCGCCGAGGATGCGAGAAAGGCGGCTGGCTTCCACTAAACCGTCGAAAGAGGCGATCGCCAGCAGGTGTTTGTATCCCTCTTCAGTCATCTGTTCCCGCTGGTAGCGATCGAGCTCAGTTAGCGGAGGATCGACATCGGCGGCGGCGCGATCGCGCAGCGCTTGCTTGACATCCGGCAATTTTTGCAGCGCTGCAACGTCGATTTGTGCGATTTCCCACTGCTGCCAAGGTTCCTCAATGCGATCGCGCACGGAACGCAAATAGTGCGATCGTTCGTTATTGTAGCGGCGCAAATCGTCGTACCAAAACAAGTTGAGGCGGTTAATGCGATAAAGCACGCGCTGCAAGAAGCGGTGAGCGGCCTCATCGCCCGGTTCCTGTTGGTAAGCCGCTTGAATTGCATAGGCGATCGCGCTTTCAAAATCGCTGACAAGTAACGGTTTTGTCGCCACCGTCTTGTCTAAATCCTCGACTTCTAGCAAATTGACAAATTGCCGATCGGCTGCTTCATAATTTGGGAGTACGGGTTGCTTTTTGGAAAGAGTCCGCGAGTCTGAAGAAGGAAGTATCTCTATCGTGTTTTGCATGGAATCAAGTTATGCTAACTCTAATTATTGTGCTGCCTGCCAAAACAGCCAACCGTTGCAGATTGCTGAGGATTATGGCTACTTAATTTCACGATAGCGAACCAGTCAGCCGCATACACCCTTCCATTGATAGAGATTTGACCGCTACCGTCTCATACCCTTTTCAACTTGTGAGTAAAGGTAACAACGTTTATGGAGAGTGGTATTAACTTATATCAGACTTCCTTCTCAATCACCTGTTTAGAAACGGGCTCTCCGGCCCGTCCCACAAAAACTAAATTTTCTTGTGAAACAGGCATCTTGCCCATTCTTGAAAAACTAAATTTTCTTGTCGAACGGGCCGGAGAACCCGTTCTTGAGACTGGTACAACCTCTGACTATCAACCTAGGCGATCGCGAAAATACTCCTCATACAAATTGCATCTCGCACTGCAATAATTGCCCTCCTGCTTCACCAACCCCATACTATTTAATTTAAAAGCCAATTCTAGCCTCGATTTCACTGGTTTTGGCGCACTATAAATCTCTCTCATCGCCTCGATTAATTCTGGATATTTTTCTAAATTCCACAAATGCCTCCGCAAATGGTCGCTGTAAATTCCTGCCTCGGTTTTTGCCGAGTTCAGCAATTGATTTAAAGTCACATCTTGACGGGCAATGCGATACATTGCCAGCCGCACTAAATAGGGATGTCCTCCCACTAACGCCATCAATTCTGCAACTTCTGTAGCACTCCAACTTAGTTCGTGTCGCGCTGCTAAGTCTTGCACTTGCTGGGAGTTAAACTCAGGCAAATCAATCGGCAACCCCACATTAAACGGCGATTTATTCACGTCCAGCGGGATATAAACTTCCGTCGAATGCACCACAATCAAACGAAACTTTTTCCAAATATCTCGCCGTTTTGCTTCTTCGTGCAAAGCTCGCAATAACCCAAAGAAGTCGTCCGCAATTTCCGGCGATTCAAACAGGCGATCGCTCTCATCCAACCCTAACGTCAGAGGTCTTGAGGATTCTGACAGCAAATACTGTTCAAAATAAGCTTTGCAGCACTGATTGCTGCCAATCAAATCGGCTAATTCCCAACACTTGGGCAACTGCTCCAGCATTCCTAACTCTTGACCGATGCTAGCACAAAACCACTGCAAAAATGTATCTGAGTTAGCAAATATTTTTCTATTGGCTAGCTGAAAACTCAGCGCTACTGTGCGAGAACCTTGCTGTTCTGCATGATGCAAAATCCTCGCCATCAAGGAAGTTTTGCCCATTTGTCTGGGCGCTTTAATGCGGATCAGCGCTCCCGCTTGGGCGATCGTCTCGTAACACCGGGATTCGATCGGAGGGCGATCGATATAAAAACGAGAAGCTATTTCAACTTGTCCTCCCGGCAATTCAGGCGGCGCTGCTGGCAGGGGTTGAATTATTGACTGTTTGGTGCTAGTAATTACTTTCCATTCTACAGCCAATTCATGGTCGGCAGTTAACGATGTGCGACCTTCTTTGATAATGGTTAAAATTTGGGATAATAACTTAAATGAGTCGCCAACACCGCCCCACAGCCAAGGCTGAATTCCTGCTAAATAGCTCAGTAAATCAAAAGAAAGCGGTGTATTTAATTCAACGCAAATCGGTAAAATTGCTGGTTTATGACCAGTTAAATTGTGCAATTCTTTGGCTAGCTGCACTTGTTCCAATACCATTTCGCTAGCGGCCGATTCTTCGGAAATCAGCAACAGCAAATAATCGCAACGCTTTAGATATGAGGCTGAGTCGCTGCTGCTGTTAATAAAAAAGACTTCGTGGCCTCCCGCACTCAAAGCTTGGTGTAACTGCTGAGAAAGAGTGTTGTGTGAGGTCGATCGTCTTCGAGGGCTTCGCCAACGAGCGTTGGCGTTAGCGAAGCGATCCGAAGGAAAGCCCTCGAAGACGATCGCCACTTTTGCCCTCACCAGCACTACCTCCTCTGGCTCTGAATTCGCCTCAAAATCGGCTATATCGCGCCATTCCTGCCCCAATCCGCGACAAATTTCGATGAAATTGGCATAATCCACAGGTTTGCCATTCAGAAAATGGCTGACAGTAGATTGCGCCATGCCTAAATCCTCAGCCAAAATTTTTTGACTGGGAAAGCCATTTCTCAGGAGACAGGATTTAACTGCACGAATGCACTCTTCGCGCACCCTTAGCGATCGTGGCATTGCTTATAACAATCAAGACACTGAAACCATCATAAATGCCAACCGTCCCTAAAGTCGATGAAAAGTCGATGAAAAGTCGATGAATTTTCAAATAACTCAGTCGCCAACTCAAATAGCCACCTGATTAGATTAGAAATAACAAGGTTGAATCCCATCAAAACGAGGTAAAAGCATTGTGTATTCTATCCTAATTTGGTCGCTGGCCTCAGCCACTAATCAACCAGGTTTCGCCTTCACCCCGCCCCTATTCTGGTTACTGCTGGGAGTTGTGCTTAGTGCGATGGAGCTATTAATCATCAAAACTCAGCCCCAAAAATACAGATTTTACCTGCTAATGATGGGAGCTTCCGCTTTAATTGAATCCTTTATTTTGTGGAGAGGATCTGTAGCATTTCACTTTAGTTGGGCGAACATAATGTATGAAGATTTTGACTGGCAAATTTTCTACTGGATGGGGATAGCCCTCGCGCTGAGCATCTGGATTCGACCAATTTTTATTGTTCGCAAAAAGTTTGTCATTCCCGAAGCAACCGAAGCGACAACAATCTCCGAAATTTTCCCCGGAGAAACCGGAATGGTGATTTATGAAGGGGCTTCGTGGAAAGCTCGCAACGAAGATTCCCAAGGGGCGATCGCACCCAGACAAAAAGTTTACGTTTTGCGCCGCGAAGGAAACACGCTGATTGTTGTACCTGACAGATTAATTCACATCAACAGCTAAACCTTGGCAGCAATCTCAATTCATCTTTAGTTCACAGCTTAAAATTACCAGGAGATTCACTATGTATCAGTATTTGTTGACGGTATTGTTTGCAATCACCGGAGTATCCTTAGCCAGCAGCGTCAAAATCGTCCGTCAAGGAGATGAGGCCTTAGTTGAAATTTTCGGGAAGTACGATCGCAAGAAACTCGAACCTGGTTTGACTTTTTTGATTCCCTTCGTCGAAACAGTCGCCTATAAACAAACTCTGCGCGAGCAAATTTTAAACCTGCCACCGCAACAATGCACGACGCGCGATCGCCTTGCCATCACCGTTGAATTTATTGTTTACTGGCGAATTATTGACTTAGAAAAAGCTTCCTACAAGGTGCAGAATCTCAAGGAAGCGATGTTAAATATGCTGATTCTTTCAATTCGGACTCACATTGCGACATTATCTCTGGAGGAACTTTACACGGCTCGCAATGAAATCAATAATGCTTTAGTCGAGGAGTTGGATACAACGACAGATCCTTGGGGTGTGAAGTTTACGAGAGTGGAATTGCGCGATTTTGCGATCGGCAGTAAAGTGGTTCAGCCGACATCCATTGACCGGAAAGAAGTACAAAAGCTGCGAGCTTAGAGATTAGTATTCGCTCCTTTTCCTCGTTACCAGGCAGAGCCTGGTAACGCACATCCAGAGCCTCTGCCTCGCCGACTTTAATTCGCCTTGTATATACCATTTAAGGAGACAAGACCATGACTAAATATCAAGAATCAAATATTAGCAATTCAGCTTATAACGGTTGCGGATGCTTATTGCTTTTAATGGGCATTGTAGCAATTGGGGCGATCGCTATGCCATCATTTCTGGGTGAAAAATGTTGTAATGCTAGGACAATGGAACCGAGACAGTATGTTGGTTCAATGAACCGCGCACAGGAATCCCTATTTATAGAAAAAAGTGCTTTTGCTACTTCTGTTGATGCTTTAGGACTTGGCATTAAAACAGAGACAACACATTTCAACTATTCAATTGGTACCACTAAGAAAGCAGCATTTAATTATGCCGTCTCAAACCAAAAAGACCTTAAAAGCTATGTCGGTGGTGTTTTTCTGGTGCCTGCTAAAAACTTTGATCCAAATGCTGCTAAAGAGGAAAGAACTACAACGTCCATATTGTGCGAAGCTGATTTTGCCGGGACAATTAAACCAGCGGAACCCATCTCTGAAAATGGTAAAATTGCTTGTGGTAAAGGCACGACACAAGTGACCAAATAATCTAAGTATAGGCAAGATAATGACAGTCGATTACCAATATCAAATCGGAGGCAGTCTCCCGCAAAATGCACCTACTTATGTAGTGCGACAAGCTGACTCTGAACTTTATCAAGCCCTCAAAGCCGGAGAGTTTTGTTACGTGCTCAATTCCCGACAAATGGGCAAATCCAGCTTGCTGGTGCGAACTGTACAAAAGCTCTCGGCTGATGGCATTGCCTGTGCTACGATCGACCTTTCGGACATTGGCAACCAGCAAGTCTCTCTAGATAAGTGGTACGGCGGCGTCGCTTACAAGCTATTGTGCAGTTTCAACCTGTTTAACCCAGTCGAGTTTATGACTTGGTGGCGGGAGAGAGAGTTGATGTCGCCGGTGCAGCGCTTAGGAGAGTTAATTGAAGAGTTGCTGCTGGCAAAACTTCCTCAACCTCTTGTCATTTTTATTGATGAAATTGATAGCGTTCTGAGTTTCCAAGAACCGCTAGATGATTTCTTTGCATTGATTAGATGTTGCTACAATAAACGCGCTCACAATTCAGAATACCAGCGCATTACATTTGCATTGCTGGGAGTAGCTACGCCATCGGATTTAATTAGCGATGCAACTCGCACGCCATTTAATATCGGTTTAGCTATTGAATTGCACGGTTTTCAATTACAGGAAGCTCTGCCTTTAGCAAAAGGGTTTGAGGGAAAAGTAGACAATCCTCAAGAGGTTTTAAAAGAGATTTTGGACTGGACTGGAGGGCAGCCATTTCTGACTCAAAAGCTTTGCAAGCTGATTCTGCACCATGTAAAAAGCTTAGCTTCGGCGTCTATTATATCAGACTCAAATGAGGAAAGCCAAACTGAAATTTTCACTAAAAATCAATTATTAATTAGCGAGATAGTGCAATCTCATATTATTGATAATTGGGAATCGTCCGATGAACCAGTACACATCAAAACAATTCGCGATCGCCTTCTTAGAAATCAGCACCATGCCAGTAGGTTATTAGGATTATATCAAAAAATATTGCAACCCTTTGATCGCCCCCAAACCTACTTAAAAACGGGCGAGGAAGTGCCAGAACCCCCCTTGTTAAGGGGGACAGGGGGAATCGGGGCGGATGATACTCCCGAACAAACAGAATTGCGGCTGAGCGGATTAGTAGTAAAACGAGCCGGAAAATTAACCGTATCCAACCGCATTTACGCAGCTATATTCAGCCAAAACTGGGTAGAAAAAGCACTCGGCGACTTGCGCCCCTATGCCGAATCCCTAACAGCATGGATAGCTACAAATTGTCAAGACGAATCTCGCTTGTTGCGCGGTCAAGCATTGCAAGATGCGCGAGCATGGGCGGCTGGAAAAAGCTTGAGTACCCAAGATTATCAGTTTTTAGCCACTAGTCAAGAGGCAGAATTTGCAAAATTGCGCGATCGCGAACAGCAAACTCAAGCAGAAATAGAACTATTGCGTCGGGAAAACCAGTTATTAGAACAACTAACCCTAGAGCAAAAACTTAGAAAAGCTACTCAACTTAAACTCTGGCGCGAAGAACGACTGAAAGTACAAGTTTTCACGGTAAGTTCAGCATTACTGATTTCAATATTAATTTTTGCTTTTTGGATAAAACCATCAATTGAGGAAAGAAACAACAAAATTCTCACTCTCACTTTGCTATCAGAAACGCTATTTGCCGCCGATAAAAAAGAGGAAGCTTTGCTAGAAAGCATCAGAGCTGTTACAGAAATGAAAGGATCGCTCGGAGTGAGTTCAGATATTCAGATGCGAGTGGCGATCGCCCTCGAACAGGCAGTTTACCACTTTCGGGAACGCCGCCACTTCCAGAGCCAAGCAAGTACCCTCGCTTTCGCCAGTTTCAGTCCCGACAGTCAAACGATTGTGACTGCTACCGATGATAATTATATCAAACTTTGGCAAACTAATGGAACTTTCCAAGCAACATTGACAGGGCATACTGATAAAATTAGAAGTGCAATTTTTCATCCTAGCGGTCAGATGCTTGTCTCGGCAAGCGACGATCAAACTCTCAAAATTTGGCAAATAAATGGCGAATTGATTCATGATTTAAAAGGACACAGCGGTCAAATAACAAGCGTCTCTTTGAGTCCCGATGGTAAAATCATTGCTTCATCAAGTGCCGATGGAACAGTTAAACTATGGAAAATAAACGGTGAAGAATTGTCAAGTTTTAAAGTGGAGCGAGGTTGGATAAATAGCGCTAGTTTTAGCCCAGATGGTCAGATAATTGCTGCGGCTGGTACTGATGGCACTGTTAAACTTTGGAGTTTGAGAAAGGTTTTGGAAAAAATACAAAAAAAACAGTCAATCGAAGCAAGTACCGATATCAAATTGCTCCGAACTTTACAGATGGAAAGTGATAAAATTATGAGTGTAACTTTCAGTCCAGACGGAGCAAGGCTGGCGACCGCAAGTGCTGGGGGAACTGCGAGAATTTGGAGCAAAGACGGCACACCGCTAAGTATTTTAAAGCATACAAGTGGATTGACAAATATCAGCTTTAGTCCCGACAGTCAAATGTTGCTATCTGCAAGCACAGACAAAATGGTGAGGCTGTGGAACATTGACGGTACATTGCTCCAAACTTTAAAAAATAACAAGGATGCTGTTTGGAGTGCGAGTTTTAGTCCCGACGGCAAAGCGATCGCTAGTGCTAGTGCTGACGGTACGGTGATGCTGTGGAATCTTAATCTTGACGATTTGCTGGTGCAGGGCTGCAATGTCGCCCGCAATTATTTTCCGACAAATCCGATCGCAAATCAAAACAATCGCCATCTCTGCGACGGGATTGAAACTCACTCAGAACTCAGGTAAAAAAAACCGGGTTAAAAATCAAAATGTTGAGTTTGGCAGCAAAGTATCTAGGCAGAAACAGACTTTTTGACCCCCCCCAGCGTCTAAGGCTGATATGGTTAAATTTGGTAGCAGCTAACAGGTAATAGGTCAGCCCGATCGGTGTATTCAACTCTAGAACAAAAGTACCAGCGCCTGCAAAAAGACTTAAGAAACGGAGTCATCGCCCTTGGTGGCATTTTATGCACAGGTACTCTCTGGTATTGCCTCGTGGAAAAATGGTCTTTGCTAGATGCCGCTTACATGACAGTATTTACCCTAGCAACTGTGGGCTACGGTGAACTTCAGCCCCTCGGCCGACGCGGGCGAATGTTTACCATATGCCTGATTTTGATGGGCGTGATTGTGATTGGTTTCATCGTCAACCGCTTTACAGAAGCGCTGATTGAAGGATATTTTCAAGAAGGAGCAAGAATTAGGCAGCAGCGGCGATTGGTAGATTCTTTGATCGGGCATTACATTCTCTGCGGTTTTGGGCGTACTGGCCGCCAAATTGCCTTGGAATTTCAGGCCGAATATATCTCTTTTGTGGTGATAGATTCGGCCGTGCAGTCGGTTGAGGCAGCTTTGGCGCTGGGGTACACGGCTGTCCAAGGAGACGCGACTCTGGACGAAACTTTGGTGAGTGTGGGGATCGATCGCGCAATTTGCATAGTAGCAGCTTTGCCTTCGGATGCCGAGAATTTATACACTGTCATGTCAGCCAAAACTCTGAATCCGAAGGTACGGGCGATCGCCCGCGCCACCACCGAAGAAGCCGTAAAGAAGTTGCAGCGCGGCGGCGCCGATGCCGTCGTATCCCCCTACATTACCGGGGGAAAGCGGATGGCGGCGGCTGCTTTGCGGCCTCAAGTTATGGATTTTTTAGACGGTGTTTTGACGGGCACGGATAGTTCTTTTTACATGGAGGAATATTTGATCGATCCCAATACTTGTGTCTACGTCGGGCAAACTTTGAGAAATGCCAAGTTGCGATCGCAATCCGGGGCCTTGGTTTTAGCGGTGCGGCGCGCTGGCGGGACTTTGATTGTCGGGCCTACCGGAGAAACTGTGATCGAAGGAGGAGATATGCTGATTTGTTTGGGCACTGCCGAACAACTGCGAACTCTCAATCAAATCCTCAGTCCCCTGAGTTTTCGCCTCCCCCGACCTCCCAAGTAGAAGTAGTACGATCAATCGCAGTTTAAACCCGCCGCTGCTGCTGTCGGAAATTCGATCGGCACAAAAGTCACGCCAAACTTCTCCTTAGAACACTTGACAATATGCACTAATATCGGACTAAAATTTTTGCGCGAGCCCGTTTTGTCAAACTGAATTTTTCCGGTGGCTCCGGTGGCGCTAAAATTTGGATTTGCAATAGTTTTTTGCATCCCTTCGCGGCTGGGTTGCTGCTGCTCTTCTATGGCTTCAATCAGCGTCTTAGCCGCATCGTAGGTTAATGCAGTTCGGTGACTGACATTTCCTTCCCAAAGCTTGCGAGTATCCTCAAGGAATTTGCGGTTGGGAGAGTTTAAATGATGCCAAGAAACTGCGGCCGCCATTTTCTCAAAAGACGGTAACTTACTCGCAGATTCTAAGGTTTTTTGACTGTATATTCCCCCGGTGCCGACAACCCAATTGCGGTCGAGATTGGCTTGGAAAAGTGCCATCGCATTGTTAATGGCGAGCGGGATGTGACTCGGACTTAAAACGATCGTTGTTTTCTCTGTTTGCCTGACTTCTTGTATGGCTTTTTTCACGTTAAAGTCGCTGTGTGACAGATCGAATTCGGTGATGTTTGCAGTATTTCCTCCCCGTTCTCTAAACTGTTTTCTAAATTCTTCCCAAAAAGACGAAGTGGCTTCGCTGCTGGTGCTGTAGAAACCCGCTACTTTGCTTTGACCTTTTCTTTCAATCAGATATTTCGCGAATACTTCAACACTAACTTTAGTCCGAGGCACAGTCCTAAAGAAAAATTTTCGGGGTTTTTCTGTGGCTGCTTCCGTCGTACTGCCGGGGGAAATTAATACTAAATTATTGTGGTTGTAAATATCGACTGTATGGGCTGTCATTGCGTTAGTGTAGTGACCTATCGCGCCCAAAACACCGCCCAGTTTGACTAGGGAATTAGCGCGGGCGATCGACTCTTCTTTTAGATTGGCATCGTCAGCAATTATGACTTGTAAACCTTTACCTTTCATAGCTGGATTTTCTTGAAATTCTAAACCGTTTAGGTTGCTATCTCTCTCAGAATTGAATAAGTTTAAATTTACTTCCGTTTGCGCTTGAGCAACCCCCCGCAAGATTTCTTTAGGCAAATCGATCTCGGCTCTACCTTGTTCGTTTTTGCGAACGGGAACGATAACGGCGAGCGTGTAATAATCGGCTTTTTTAGCCTTTAATAAGGCATTATTCATGTAAATTAAAGTTTCTGGATCTTTGCGTTCTTCTTCATGCCACGACCTTTTAAAGTAATTAAATGCTTCCCGATAATTGGATTTGGCAAATTCATTAACTCCTGCTTGCTTTAATCGAGGAGTCGAGGATTTTAGGAGAGATTCTTCGCCGCAGCTTAAAGCATCACCTTGCACTAAAAGACAAGTTTTCGGGGTAAGAATGTTGTCAAGAAAAAGGGCGATCGCACATCCGGCAATAATTCCTGGAATTCCCAATAGCGATCGGCGAAACTGCGATCGAGAAAATCGATTGCGTGGCGGCGGTGGCGGTGGGAATGCGATTGAACGATCGTCTTCCAACTGTTCTGGCACATTCCCATTCTGTGACAGTGGCGACTGTAATGTGGCGATGGAATTCAAATCCTGCAAAACATCAGCAATCGAATTCAAATCCTGCAAAACATCAGCAACAGATTGGTAGCGATTGGGGAAGTTGTAGCGCACCATTGTGTTTAAAATCGTTTCCATGCCGGCGCTAATCTGTACCATAGAGCGATCGGGAGTCGAGTAGCGCCAAACGATATCGCCCCGCCGGGAATCTGTCAGGAAATCTTTAGCAGGACACAAGCCTGTGAGGGCTTGAATAGCGACAATACCTACAGAGTAAATATCGCTACATAATTGAGGATTACCAGCAAATTGTTCGGCCGGCGAATATCCTTGCGTATAAATAGTTCTGCTGATAGTCTTTCCCGAATCAGTTATTTCCAGCGAACTGATTTCTTTGACCGCCCCAAAATCAATCAGAACTATTTGGCGATCGCAATCGCGCCGAATTAAGTTAGAAGGAGTGATATCGCGGTGAATGACATTGTATTTGTGAACAAAAGCGATAACTGGCAAGATATCCTGCAAAAATTCAATTACTTGCTCTTGAGTCCATTGGATATTTGGAGCGACTTCTTTCCTGAGCGGATGTCCTTCAATGTATTCTTGAATTAAATAAAAATTGTCATTTTCTTCAAAGCTATCGAATAACTGTGGAATCTGCGGGTGTCTGCCCAATCGGTGCAAAGCTCGAACTTCACTTTCAAATCGCTGCTGTGCTTCTGGTAAGAGTTGCCGATCGCTTGGCTGCCTAATTTCCTTAACGACGCACAGGCGATCGTGGGGTATGTCTAAATCCCTAGCTGTATATGTCCTCGCAAACCCTCCCCGACCTAATTCACTGACAATTTGGTAACGTTGGCGCAGGATATATCCTGATTGCAGGCACATAAATTTTTCGCTATTCCTAACTGGCTGCGATCGTTAAAATTGATTGTGCCGCACAATTACAGCGATTTCTGTTAAGTTTCTGTTAAGTTTTAGAAACACTAGCGATCGGCAAAGTAATTACAAATTGTGTTACCTTTCCTCTTTAGCAATTTACCTCAATTTTGCCTTGACGTTTGGCAAGGATTTGACAAGCAATAGCCAGCCCCAATCTGGTATTTTTGCTGATCGACAAAATCCGCAATGCCATAGGTTTGCAGCCTCGGACTTCAGGCCTTATTAAAATCCGAGGACTTTAGTCCTGACTAAAAACCATAAAAATTGGCAATCAAATAGCTTAGTAGTGAAGACTTCAGTCCTCCTTAAAATCCGCGATGAAATAGGTTCGTAGTGAGGACTTCAGTCCGCATTCAAATCCGAGGACTTGCATTCCTCACTAAAATAGACCAACCATAGACAAGTCATGGAAAAAACAAAGGTTATACAGCATTCATAAACTGTAGAACCCTTGAAAATAGGTATTTTATTGCAAGCCGATGGTGGGATTTGAACCCACGACCGTTCGATTACGAATCGAATACTCTACCCCTGAGCTACATCGGCACAGACAATTTTGAATTATAGCACAGCCTAAGCGAAAAAAGCAAGGAGTTGTAGAATTTAATTCACAACTTCACAACTCCTAGCTCACCAACAGTTAAACGGTCACTTCCGTGTCAGTTGAGCCGCCTCTGGCCCCGGAATAAACTAAACCCCGCTGCATATCGAGCGTCAGCATAGTTCCGTCCCGAATTATCCGCGTGGCATTCTTCACGCCCACCATCACCGGCACGCCCAAGCGCAAACCGATAATCGCGGCGTGAGAAGTCAAACTGTCTTCCTCCGTCACCACACCTGCCGCTTTCCGAATCATCTCCACAAAAGCGACGCTGGTGTGCTCCACTACCAAAATGTCTCCTGCGTGGAAATTCGCCACATCCGCAGCAGTGCGAGCAACCCTGGCCATGCCGCTCACCGATCCCAAACCGACACCGGTGCCTTTGCCTAAAACTGCTGTTACTACCTCAACTTTGATCAAATCCGTCGATCCGGCAACCCCTTGCAGAGTACCGGCGGTCATCACCACTAAATCTCCGTCGCACACTAACTCTTTTTCCTGGGCGACTGTCATGGCAGAGTGAAATGTCTGGCCGGTGGAGGGCAAATCCAACACCAGCAAGGGTTTTACTCCCCATACTAATTGCAGTTGTCGGGCTACGTCTACGTGAGGAGTAACTGCCAAAATCGGAGTTTTGGGTCGGAACTTCGAGACATTTCGGGCTGTGGCGCCGGTTTTGGTCAGCGTCATGATCGCCGCCGCGTTCAACTGTTCGGAGATTTGGCTGACTGCTTGGCTGATACCGTTGGGGATCGATCGACCAATATCTTCTACATTCCTAATATTCCGCTTAATTCCTTCCCTCTCCATCCGCACCGCAATTCTCGCCATCGTCGCCACCGCTTCGACGGGGAACTTGCCGACAGCAGTTTCATTCGAGAGCATCACGGCATCAGTTCCGTCAAGAATCGCGTTGGCCACGTCGGAAATCTCGGCACGGGTGGGACGGGGATTGTTCACCATGCTGTCGAGCATCTGGGTAGCGGTAATTACCGGAATACCCAGGCGGTTGGAGGTAGCAATCAGGCGCTTTTGCAAAATCGGCACGTCTTCGGCGGGCAGTTCCACGCCCAAATCGCCGCGGGCGACCATCACGCCGTTGCAAAGGGTGAGAATTTCCTCCATTTGTTCGATCGCCTCGTGCTTTTCGATCTTGGCAATGACTGGTACTTGCTTGCCCGCACTGGCTATCAGCTCTTTAATTTCGAGCATATCCTGGGGATTCCGCACAAAGCTCAGGGCCACCCAATCGACACCTTGGTCGAGGCCGAACATTAAATCTTTGCGGTCTTTATCAGTCAGCGCTTTAATTGACAGGTAGACTCCCGGAAAATTCACGCCTTTGTTGTTGGAAAGGGGCCCGCCGACGACGACGCGGCAGTACAATTCCCGCGCCGCGCGGTCTACTTTTTCGACCAGCATTTCCACTTTGCCGTCGTCGAGCAGAATCACTGCTCCCTCTGGAACTTCGTCTGCTAGGGGGTCGTAGGTGACGGAAGAAATGAGTTCGGTACCTGGAACCTGGCGGCTTGTGAGAATGAAAGGATCGCCGTTTTTGACAACTATAGAGCCTGTCTCAAAGCGCCCTAAACGAATTTTCGGGCCTTGGAGGTCTTGGAGGATGGCAACCGGCTGGTTGAGTTCAAAGGATGTTTGCCGGATTAAGCGAATGCTGCGCTGGTGGTCTTCTTCTGTTCCGTGGGAAAAGTTGAGTCGCAAAGTTGTGGCACCGGCTTCTATAAGCTGGCGCAGCACTTGTGGGTCCGAAGTTGCTGGGCCAATGGTGGCGACGATTTTAGTCCGGCGTAGGGCTTTTGGCAATTGCATCAGCGGTGTTCTGGGGAAGCAGGTGGATTTCTTGTTTAAATTTCGGCTAACGTTTCATCTTTGCACTACAAGCAATGACGCTAGTCTCAACTCTTAAAAATTTTGATAGTCGTCAAAAAAGCAGGTATTGAACAATATATAGAATATCTGACTTTTTACCGATCGGTAATTTTTTCTTGGGGAGCGCTCTTTTTTGCAAATTTTTCCGCTCTCAGGCTTGACATAAATACAGACATACCCGTTTATTTTATTTGGTCTGCTGAGCTCTTTTGGCTAATCTAGCACTGGTATCCCTGTACAACAGCCATACTTTCCTGTTTGTGCAGACGCTAGTTTCTGGCGATCGGACTCAGTTCTTTCATAAAACTTTACTATTATCCAGCTTGTATCTTATACTACGCAAGTGTGAAATATTAAGGAGTCTTAACAAAGATGTCGGAGGCAGGACGGCCACTGACAGTGCCGAAAGAGTTTCTGAGTCCTCCCGGTGACTTCAATCCGACACTGCTGCTGTTTTTGAGTGCAGTAGCGATTATCGTGATTTCTAACTTGGGTTTCTGGTGTTGGGGGTGGCCGCAGTGGTGCTGTTTTTCACTGAACGTGCTGGCGTTGCACATGGCCGGAACTGTGATTCACGATGCGTCTCATAATGCAGCCCATCGCGATCGCACAGTTAATGCTATTTTGGGACACGGTAGCGCGCTGATGTTGGGTTTTGCTTTCCCGGTGTTTACGCGGGTACATATGCAGCATCACGCCCATGTCAATGACCCAGATAACGATCCAGACCATTATGTTTCGACCGGCGGGCCTTTGTGGTTGATTGCTGCGAGGTTTTTTTACCACGAGATTTTCTTCTTTAAGCGCAAACTGTGGCGGAAATACGAATTATTGGAATGGTTTTTCAGCCGTGTGTTTGTGATCACGATCGTGTATATCTCGATTCAGTACGACCATTTAGGTTACGTGCTGAATTTTTGGTTTTGTCCTGCTATGGTGGTGGGATTAGCCTTGGGGTTATTTTTTGATTATTTGCCGCACCGTCCGTTTCACGATCGCGATCGTTGGAAAAATGCCAGAGTATATCCTAGTCCTATTCTAAATATCTTGATTTTGGGGCAGAATTATCATCTGATTCATCACTTGTGGCCTTCTATTCCTTGGTACAATTACAAGCCTGCTTATGAGGCTGTGAAGCCGCTGTTGGATGAGAAAGGTTCCCCTCAAAGTTTAGGAATATTGGAAGGGAAAAAGGACTTTTGGAATTTTATATATGACATCTTTTTAGGGATTAGGCTGCATCACAAGAAAGCGTCTGATTGACCAAAAACCCGGTTTCTTTGAGAGGCCGGGTTTTTTTTGTAGGGCAGAAGGAAGAAGGCAAATGCAATTGGGGGTAATGGTTTGAGTAGGGAAACGACACTGCCTTTGGTGGTATCAACTTAAGGTCAAACGTAGTAGGGGTCTGCTGTCTGACGATTAGGCTGTCGAGCCCCCCTAGCCCCCCTTAAGAAGGGGGGAACCGGAGGCGCTCAAAGTCCGCCAATTAGTTTTGAATGAGAAAGGAGGTAGCCAGGTAATTCCCTTAAGAAGGGGGGAACCGGAGGCGCTCAAAGTCCCCCTTCTTAAGGGGGATTTAGGGGGATCTAGACTCGGTTAAAAACGAAATTTCTCAAGGCTTTCAGTCTTAAGTTGACACGACGAAAGGCACTGCCGTCTCCTGACTGTGGGTAAGATTAATTCCGATGCCACCGGATTTGATATCAATCGCCTCTTGGGGAAGTCGTAAAGAAGCTAAGTAGGGGCCCAGAAACCGGGTTTTTTTACGAAAATATTTGGTTGTAGTCCACAGATTCGGTAAAAAACCCGGTTTCTTTGGTCGGAGTGCATAAATTATGGCGTTGCAAAGAAATGGAAAAATTTCAAGCAGATGTGGTTTCAATCCCCTCGCGGGGAAGTGGTAAAGGAGACACTCAAACTCCAGTAGCCAAGGAGACCGACCAATCGTTTCAATCCCCTCGCGGGGAAGTGGTAAAGGAGACAATACTGGGCACCCTTGCCCCTCTTACATCTTTAAGTTTCAATCCCCTCGCGGGGAAGTGGTAAAGGAGACGTTCTTCCGGCAAACATGCTTGCGGAACTCACCCATGTTTTAATCCCCTCGCGGGGAAGTGGTAAAGGAGACACGGAATTCGTATCGGCCCCGCAAAAGACGGTTTCAATCCCCTCGCGGGGAAGTGGTAAAGGAGACAGATTTCAAAATTTGAAGGGTTTGGGTTTTTTACTGTTTCAATCCCCTCGCGGGGAAGTGGTAAAGGAGACTTGATGCTCAAGTGGGCAAAAACGGTGTAACGTTCGAGTTTCAATCCCCTCGCGGGGAAGTGGTAAAGGAGACGATAAAGCAGAAGGCTACAGTCGCGACGGCGGCATCAGTTTCAATCCCCTCGCGGGGAAGTGGTAAAGGAGACGAGTACCTGGAGCTTTCAATGGGCAGCAATATAAGCCGAACGTTTCAATCCCCTCGCGGGGAAGTGGTAAAGGAGACAATTACTTTGCAACTTGGAGAAGAATTACTTTTTGTTTCAATCCCCTCGCGGGGAAGTGGTAAAGGAGACTTCGGGGAGACAGCTATTACGCTGTTGATTTAGACGTTTCAATCCCCTCGCGGGGAAGTGGTAAAGGAGACTTACCGCCCTTCCTTTCCTTTAAGGAGAGGACAAAATGTTTCAATCCCCTCGCGGGGAAGTGGTAAAGGAGACTAAAAATTTCGGAGAAGAGAGAAAATGGAAACTAAAAGTGTTTCAATCCCCTCGCGGGGAAGTGGTAAAGGAGACCTGCTGCAATCATGCAATCGTCGCAAGAGAAGGCGATGAAATACTTGTTTCAATCCCCTCGCGGGGAAGTGGTAAAGGAGACTTACTGCTATGTCCCGTGGGGACAAGGTACACACGAGTTTCAATCCCCTCGCGGGGAAGTGGTAAAGGAGACTCGGGTTGACCGTTGGCACAGGCGTTTTAAATGTCTACGTTTCAATCCCCTCGCGGGGAAGTGGTAAAGGAGACATAAGACCTCTTGCGAAAGTGCGCTCGTTCTAGGTAAAATAAAAGAAATAATTAGCTCCCATAAGATGAATTACGAACAAGTACAAAAGTTAAACCCCGCCGACTTTAAACGGTACTGTGGACTACATCAAGAGACATTCAAAGAGATGGTAAAAATAGTCAAAGCAGAAAAATTTTTTCAAAAAAAATCAGGAAGACCAAGTAAATTGTGCGAAGAAGACCAAATCTTAATGACATTATCCTATTTGCGAGAATATCCTACTTTTTTTCATCTGGGAATTAAATGGGGTATTAATGAATCAAATGCTTATCGAATTGTAATTAAAACTGAGAAAGCTTTAATAAATTCAGGTTTATTTAACTTACCTGGCAAAAAAAATCTTTATCAAAGTCAAAATGAGATAGAAACTGTAGCGGTGGATGTGTCAGAGCATGAAATAGAGCGTCCCCAAAAAAAGCAAAAGAAATATTATAGTGGCAAGCAAAAATATCATACAATAAAATCGCAAGTTTTAGCCAACACAAAAAGTACCGAAATAATATGTACAGCTTTTAGTAACGGGAAAACGCATGATTTTAGTTTGTTTAAAGAAAGCAAAATCGGGATGAATAAAGAACTTGAAATTTTAGGTGATAAAGGTTATCAAGGAATCACAAAGATTCATACTAATAGTAGAACCCCCATCAAAAAAACCAAGAATAAAGAACTGAGTCAAGCAGAAAAAGTTTTAAATCGCCTACTAGCAAAAGAGAGAATTATTATTGAAAATATACATCGAAGTTTAAATATATTTAGAATACTTTCACCTCTGATATCGGAATCGAAGAAGGCGCTTCGGATTAAGATTTAATTTGATCGCTGGTATTTATAATTATGAACTTTTTTTAAAGACTAAATTAGAGATCGCCTGAGACTTTCGCAAGAGGTCTATAGAAAAACATGTCAGATAATCAAGATGGCTACCAAGTTTCAATCCCCTCGCGGGGAAGTGGTAAAGGAGACAATGGCGTAGCTGGAGATGACTTGCTTCGTGGAGAGTTTCAATCCCCTCGCGGGGAAGTGGTAAAGGAGACTTTCATCGTTGTAGCACAAGGAGAGGAAAAAATAACGTTTCAATCCCCTCGCGGGGAAGTGGTAAAGGAGACGTGGTGCTGGTAATGACACTCTTCGTGGTGGAAGTTTCAATCCCCTCGCGGGGAAGTGGTAAAGGAGACGTTTAGGGAAAAAAATCATGTCGGAAGTAGTGAATGAAATGTTTCAATCCCCTCGCGGGGAAGTGGTAAAGGAGACAATGGAATGATTAAAGTCAATGGTTTAGATACTTTCACGTTTCAATCCCCTCGCGGGGAAGTGGTAAAGGAGACATTTCGGAAGAACATAAAGGTTGCAAACGCCTTTTTTAGTTTCAATCCCCTCGCGGGGAAGTGGTAAAGGAGACGTTGCTCGCCGCCTGGGCGAGCATGATTACCAAAAAGTTTCAATCCCCTCGCGGGGAAGTGGTAAAGGAGACATACTAGATGAAACAGGAGGAAGCGAAGCTTAAGTTTCAATCCCCTCGCGGGGAAGTGGTAAAGGAGACACTCCAGTTGGTATAGTTCCTAGTGGTGAAATTCAGCTTATTGTTTCAATCCCCTCGCGGGGAAGTGGTAAAGGAGACAAACAAATCGGACTTTTTGTTGGCAGTCAGAAAGAAACTCGTTTCAATCCCCTCGCGGGGAAGTGGTAAAGGAGACGATATTGTTCCGAAAGCAAACAAATTTGCTCCGAGTTTCAATCCCCTCGCGGGGAAGTGGTAAAGGAGACGGGACATGTATCTTTTTGAAAAGTTCTACTTTGGTTTCAATCCCCTCGCGGGGAAGTGGTAAAGGAGACCATACCCTTCCATTCGGACATTCCCGGGCAGCGGTGGAACGTTTCAATCCCCTCGCGGGGAAGTGGTAAAGGAGACCAAGAAGAAATTGGGTAGGTAAGATTGTCGCTGTTGGGTTTCAATCCCCTCGCGGGGAAGTGGTAAAGGAGACCCAAGGTTTTGCTTTACCTTGATCCAGAGTTAAATGGTTTCAATCCCCTCGCGGGGAAGTGGTAAAGGAGACAGAATTTTATACAATTCTTCTCTGCATATACTCTAGTTTCAATCCCCTCGCGGGGAAGTGGTAAAGGAGACCCTTAAGGTCATGGGGAATAACCGTCTGGGGAAGTGTACTTTTTGTTTCAATCCCCTCGCGGGGAAGTGGTAAAGGAGACCTAAGGCACGGGAAAGAAATGAGCAGCAGAACCGAAAAGTTTTAATCCCCTCGCGGGGAAGTGGTAAAGGAGACTTATCATCCGATAATTAGCTGACCTCTACTTGCCCCCTCTCGTTTCAATCCCCTCGCGGGGAAGTGGTAAAGGAGACGTTACCTTCCACATGGACTGGTGGTGGCGCAGCTCGTTTCAATCCCCTCGCGGGGAAGTGGTAAAGGAGACAATTCCAGGCACAGGTGGCTCGAATCCTAGTGTTGGACTGTTTCAATCCCCTCGCGGGGAAGTGGTAAAGGAGACTCACGATAGGGTAATTCTAGAATTCCCACAGAAAGCCAAAAAGTTTCAATCCCCTCGCGGGGAAGTGGTAAAGGAGACAACGACACTGCAACACCAATTGCCATCAAAAGTTTCAATCCCCTCGCGGGGAAGTGGTAAAGGAGACTCAGTTTCAGGATGCATTCCATTAAACTTTGAAAAACGTTTCAATCCCCTCGCGGGGAAGTGGTAAAGGAGACTAGTGCAATTGCACAAATGGCTCCGAACATGACTGTAATGTTTCAATCCCCTCGCGGGGAAGTGGTAAAGGAGACGACCCAAATGGTTCAATGGCAACTCCTCCAGCTTCGAGTTTCAATCCCCTCGCGGGGAAGTGGTAAAGGAGACTGTAGAGCTAAAAGCTCAAGCATTGTCTCTTTTGTTTCAATCCCCTCGCGGGGAAGTGGTAAAGGAGACACTTCTACAGTATTGGGGTGTATGGGTTTCACTTACTAAAGTTTCAATCCCCTCGCGGGGAAGTGGTAAAGGAGACAATGGTTTCCACAAAGAAGTTAAATCTAACCACACCAAAAGTTTCAATCCCCTCGCGGGGAAGTGGTAAAGGAGACGTTCCTGGTGCTAAAGCTCAGATGGCTCCGATGGAAGTGTTTCAATCCCCTCGCGGGGAAGTGGTAAAGGAGACGAACTTGCTTTGGCAAGTGGGGATACTCCCAATAATCGTTTCAATCCCCTCGCGGGGAAGTGGTAAAGGAGACTTGAGACCATATCCTCAGATGAAGAAACTTGCTTAAAAAAGTTTCAATCCCCTCGCGGGGAAGTGGTAAAGGAGACGAATTTTTGACATTGAGATTCATGATGGTAACATTTTCGTTTCAATCCCCTCGCGGGGAAGTGGTAAAGGAGACCTGTTAAAGAGGGGGATTTTAAAGGGACGTACAAAGAAGTTTCAATCCCCTCGCGGGGAAGTGGTAAAGGAGACGAAGATGCAGTTGTAGCCACTGTACGAGGAGCCGAATTGTTTCAATCCCCTCGCGGGGAAGTGGTAAAGGAGACGAGATACTCCGGCAAAGCTTCCCTTCGACTAGTCGCAAAACGTTTCAATCCCCTCGCGGGGAAGTGGTAAAGGAGACACAAGTGGACTCCCGCACAAGTGATGGCGGAAAGGTTAAAGTTTCAATCCCCTCGCGGGGAAGTGGTAAAGGAGACATGAACATTAGCGGACCCAACGCTGTCCAATCCATTCAAGTTTCAATCCCCTCGCGGGGAAGTGGTAAAGGAGACTTGGCAGGCTATTTGGACAACCAGCTGTAACTGTCGTTTCAATCCCCTCGCGGGGAAGTGGTAAAGGAGACTTTTGGGCCGATCCTGTGTCTGCACCAGTCATCACGTTTCAATCCCCTCGCGGGGAAGTGGTAAAGGAGACTCGCGGTGGTGCAACTACTCCAGCTCCTACGACTGGAACGTTTCAATCCCCTCGCGGGGAAGTGGTAAAGGAGACACGACAACGTCAGTGGAGACCAAGGGAACGACATTCTAAAGTTTCAATCCCCTCGCGGGGAAGTGGTAAAGGAGACGTAAGTCATATATTGTGACCGGAAGTGGCGATGTAGAAGTTTCAATCCCCTCGCGGGGAAGTGGTAAAGGAGACTGTCCGTGAGTTCATTCTCACTGGATCTGAACGTTTCAATCCCCTCGCGGGGAAGTGGTAAAGGAGACTTATTTTTCCAAGTAGTTTAGCAGCTCAAAGTAACGAAAGAGGTTTCAATCCCCTCGCGGGGAAGTGGTAAAGGAGACGGTATCCGGAAAGACCCGGACAAGTCAAACCAAGACCGTTTCAATCCCCTCGCGGGGAAGTGGTAAAGGAGACACACAGTACTTGAATTAGCTTCAATTGGATCATTTAGGGTTTCAATCCCCTCGCGGGGAAGTGGTAAAGGAGACAATTGCTTCACTGTCCTCCAGTTCAGTGTTAAAAGGTTTCAATCCCCTCGCGGGGAAGTGGTAAAGGAGACTGGAACAATGGCTCCTACGCCAGCACCCACAAGTTTCAATCCCCTCGCGGGGAAGTGGTAAAGGAGACAGAAAAACAGCTCATCTGTGCAACTCAAACCTAACGTTTCAATCCCCTCGCGGGGAAGTGGTAAAGGAGACGCTTTTTGAAAAATTAGAGGCTATGATGTAGTGAAAGTTTCAATCCCCTCGCGGGGAAGTGGTAAAGGAGACGATGATTACATGCGCTCTGGGAAAGGTAACGATACCGTTTCAATCCCCTCGCGGGGAAGTGGTAAAGGAGACTCTAGCTTAACCATGTTTGGTCTTGCTTCCCCTGTTAGTTTCAATCCCCTCGCGGGGAAGTGGTAAAGGAGACTGTTCGGCCAGGGAGCCTTACCCAGAAAGGGTTTCAAGCCTCAAATCGACGCACCATTTTTTACCTGTCAATAAGACCCTAAAACCTGCAATAAGCTCAGTTGCTTGCAAGCCGTAACCCTTGGTATCAGAGTAATCGACGCACCCCAACGAAAAAATCAGGGTTTTGCCGATCGCCCGAGGTGCGTCGATTGCCCATCTGCGACACTGAAACTAGCCGCAGATCCAAAAAAAAACTATGCAATTTTCAACGTTCTGGAGCGATCGAGCTTTGCAACTCGCAAACTTACCATACACCTTAACCTGCAACTTGTCAACAAGAATGAGAGTCAAATCCGACGAGAGCCTTTTTTGAGTTGTCGGGGCGATCGACAAAAACCCAGAAACCGGGTTTTTGCGGTTTTCGTCGGCTGTAAGGCGTCTTCTGAGGAAAAAACCCGGTTTCTGGGGGCCCGTGAGTCTAGGAGTGTTTGACCTTTTGAGTTGTCGGGGCGATCGACTTTTACAATCGCCAAGTCTAATTTTCCCCAGCCACCGCCACCGCTAAATTCCTATCGGGGCGCAAATTTTGAGCTCCCCGCAAATAAGGATGATAAATTTCAGTATGTGCCGGCCAGTTAACGTGAATTAAAAAGCGGATGCAGCGTTCCAAAGCACCCTCAACGTGCATTTGCTGTACGTCCAACAAAGGAACATTACACCAGTGGGGACGTTCGCGGGCGATCGCAGCCGGAAACACAGCATCTAAATCACGAGTAGCAGAAAACGTAGCACTAATAATTAATTCTGGATTTATATCATTTTTTGCTTCTAATTCATCTAATAATTCTTTCACCGCTTCTCGAATTGCTGCCACCGAATTCTCGCTAGCAGTAGTTGCCCCACGAATCCCCCGCACTTGCCACTCCACGCAAATTTCCTCCATATTTTTGTTATTAGTCATTAGTCATTAGTCATTAGTCATTAGTTATTAGTCATACTAAATTAGGCTTAAATACCCACTTTATTTCTTAGTCCCCGCTTGAGTGGACTTCGTTTGTCTAGTTTGACCTCAAACTCGTAGGCGAAGCCAGCGCGAAGCGCTTAGGACGGGCGAAGCGCCACATTTGAGTTTGAGGTCAACTGATTTCAATCGCCCAATCATCCAGGGAGTAACTAATGACTACTGACTCCTAACCAATGACTAATTTATTTAATCACGGGCGATACATCCACAGCGGCAAACCGCTAGTAGAAAGCTCGAATTCCAGCACATTATTGTAAGCTGAAAGCCCGGATATATCCAGACTACTCCCCAAGATGCGATTTAGGAAAGGTTTTTGTTTTTCTAGCGTGCAAGACTCTGTTTTTTCCGGGTCGAGGCCTGCGAGTTCGGCGGCAAGGCGGCGAGCGTCCTCTTCTGTTCCCAGTCGATCGACCAAACCCAATTCTAAGGCTTGCTGACCGGTAAAAACCCGACCGTCGGCAAAACTTTTGACTTTCTCAACAGCCAATTTCCGGGCTTCCGCAACGGTTTCCACGAATTGCTGGTAGCTGGTGTCGATCAAGTCTTGCAGAATTTGCTGTTCCGGATCGGTCAATTCTCGATCGAATGCCAAGATATCTTTATACGGCCCCGATTTAATCACCTGAAAAGAAACGCCTACTTTTTCTAACAGCCGTTCTAGATTGTTGCCCCGGATAATCACGCCAATGCTGCCAGTAATTGTACCCGGATTGGCAACGATATGCTCGGCTCCCATGCCGATGTAAACTCCGCCAGAAGCTGAAATATTGCCGAAACTGGCAACAATTTTGACTTTTTCGCGCAAACGCTTGAGCGCGCTGTAAATTTCCTGGGAATCGCCCACAGTGCCGCCGGGGCTGTCTATCCGCAGCAGCAAGGCGGGAAATTTGCGTTCTTCAACGGTTTTGAGAGCTTCTAGGACTCGTTTGCGGGTTTCTCCGGCAATGGCGCCGGTGATTTCGATACGGGCTATTTGTTTGCGGTAGCGGGGCTTGAATGGCCAAATCATGGGCAGTTTTCGGGCAATGTTACGGATTTTTGTAGCTAACTTCTTATAGTGTGCCTTATTCATCGGGGTAGATGCTGTGCCATTTAGCAACAGGCAAGATGCCTGTTGCACAAGAAATTGCTTGATTGTGGAACAGGCATCTTGCCTGTTCCAGATTGTTGGCAACAGGCAAGATGCCTGTTCCACCTTGATTTTGTGGAACAGGCATCTTGCCTGTTCCTAATGGCCGATCAAGGTTTGTGCGATCGCACTTCACCCAACACCACTATATAATTGTAAAAATTGCTTAACAAAACTACATCATCCCCACGAGAATCAATCTCATCAATTATTTGGAGTCTCCGCCATGCAGCTAAAACTTACCGATTCAAAACTGCCTTTTGCCCCGCTGTTGCTCATTGCGCCGTTTTTCCTGTGGGGAACCGCGATGGTAGCGATGAAGGGAGTGATGCCGCACACAACGCCGCTGTTTGTGGCTGTCGTGCGTTTGATACCTGCGGGCGTGTTGGTGCTGCTGGCGGCGGCATTCATGGGAAAACCGCAGCCGCAGGGTTGGAAAGCTTGGCTGTGGATTTCCCTGTTTGCTTTGGTTGACGCTACTTTGTTTCAAGGCTTTTTAGCCGAAGGTTTGGCGAGAACCGGTGCCGGCTTGGGTTCGGTGATGATTGATTCTCAACCGCTAGCTGTGGCGATTTTGTGTTTGTGGCTGTTTCAAGAAAAAATTGGTTTTTGGGGCTGGTTGGGATTAGTTATTGGCGTTGCGGGCATCAGTTTGATCGGGTTGCCGGATGGCTGGATTTTGGGGCTTTTTCATCCTGAAAACAGGGAGGTTTCTGGGGGTATCGAACAGTTGTTTCAGGGTGGAGAATGGTTGATGCTGTTGGCGGCTTTGTCGATGGCTGTGGGTACGGTTTTGGTGCGCTGGGTTTGCCGTTATGTTGACCCGGTGGTGGCGACTGGTTGGCACATGATTTTGGGCGGTTTGCCGCTGTTGGCAATTTCGGCTGCAACTGAGTCTGAGCAGTTTGTGAATATCGATTTTTCGGGATGGATGGCGTTAGGTTATTCTACTGTGTTCGGAAGTGCGATCGCCTACGGTTTATTCTTTTATTTTGCTTCGAGTGGCAGTCTAACAAGTTTAAGTTCTCTTACCTTTCTTACGCCTGTTTTTGCTTTGCTATTCGGCAATTTGTTCTTGGGCGAAGTGCTCAATCCGCTGCAATCAATGGGAGTTGGGCTGACTTTGGTGAGTATTTATTTGATTAATCAGCGGGATACTTTGGGTGAAAAGTTGCGAAAAATGCGGCACGGTGAAGCGAGTGCCGAAGTTGAAGCAACAGGATTGTTAGAGTCGTCTGAGTTGACTTCTGTAGAATTACCCGTGCAGTTGCGGGTTAGCGAATTGGAATCAGAAGTTTAGCGTTTTGAGAAATTTAGGGAGAATTGGTTAATTCTTGAATTAACTGATTTGGAGTTACAATCCTAGGAGTAGTAACCGGAAAATCTCGCGGGTTGCGGGTGACAATGGCATCAATTCGATTGATTACAGCAGTGCTGTACTGAATCGCATCTTCAAAATCCTTGAAGTTGCAAGTTAAGGCCATTGAAATAACAGAGTTATCTACTGTTGCGACTTGACAAAATGTGGCTAGCTGCCGCAAAAAATCCAGCGTCCAATCGCGGCCTCTGTCTCTGCGGATAATATAGTAAAGGTCGCTAAAATTGGAGGCTGAAATATAGCCTTGAATTTGTGCTTCTTCAACAAAAGTTAAAATGCGATCGCTCTCAGCAAAGAAAGGTTCTCGTTCGAGCGCAACATCTACTATTATATTGGTGTCTATCAGGATTTTCACAAGTTATGTTTTTCCTTTAAATATTCCCATTTTGCTTGTTTGTCTGGATCGTCAAAATCCAGCGGTTCCGGTAAAGCATCTCGATCGAATAAAACTTGAAATGCCTTCACGTTAGTTTTAAACTTTTTTTGAGGTGCTTCAGGTGCGATCGCACTTTCTGACGCGCTGGCTTGTTTAACCGTATCAGGTAGCTGCAAGACGATGATTTCTACATCTCCCGGCGGCATATTCACGGGTTCCACAACTACCAAGTTGCCAGTTGCATCGATTTTACCTCTAAGTTTGTATGCTTGCATGGTAATCTCCGATAACTATGTTTCTATTATATGACATAATAACTTGCTTCATTACCCATCCTCTTCATCACCAATCTTAATGTCTCTGCTTTGAATCTCTTCTATAAAATTTTTTAAACTGGGATTTTCTGCGTAATGCTTCATCAAAACTTTATGCTTGCGATATGGTTTTGAAATTATTCGATAATATTCAGGATTTTTAGCATTAGCGTCGATCGTAAACTTATGTTTTTTCTGAACTTCCGGATTTAAAGTATCGAGACAGTTCTTAAATTTAGATTTTTTCTTTGGGTCGGTATAATACAGTGGAAGCAACCAACACTCAATAGAATGTACGGAGATTGCAAATATAATTTTTTGTTGATATTTGCTGTAAAAATCCTCGCCGATCGCATCTCTAAACTTTTCAATAACTTTTTCAATTAACTGCTGAGGAGTAAATTCACCGTTTTCATCTTGCTTGGGGATATTATAATCTTCTGAAACATCCGTATCTATTTGAATAATGATATAGTCAATAAATTGCAATGCTTCTTGAAAATCTCTTGACTTACAATAATCAAAAACTAGAGTCCAGCCGCCGTATGTGGATTTATTCTCATTGTCTTTATCTCTTTCTGGTTGAAGTTGTCTGATATCTAAATCTGGACTATTGAAATATCCAGCTAAAATATTCTCAATAACAATCTGGTCAGTAAGTCCCTCTGTAATCAATCCAAAACTAATCATATTAAAAGTTTTTAGGAAGTCCGCCGATATAGCCCCTCAAAAACGCCTCTGATAATTTCACAGGTTCTTGTCCCTCCAAAGGTTTAGGTTTGAGAATGCGTCTAGCTTTAGTGTAACCTAATTGATTGCGGGAAATCACAAACAGTCGCTGTTCGTCATCATCTAAATCCAAGCCGTCCAAAATTGCCGGGTTGTGAGTTGTAAAAATGACTTGTTTGTCATGTTTTGTTGCTAATTCGACTAATTCTTGCATTAATCGGCGGCACAATCTGGGGTTGAGAGAAGCATCAATGTTATCTATTGCGAAAAATTGAGGTGTAAGATCGCTGATGAACAAGGTAAAGTAAAACAGTAACAATAAAAAGCCTTCATTCGAGCTTCTTTGGTCGAAATAAGTTAAATCATTATCTAAGTACCTATCTGCGATTTGGAGAGAATTTTGGAGGGCTGCTAAATTTTTAGGCACTTCAAAATTTTTAAACCAGTCTATCAATCCGAGCTTTTCTTTGATTTCATTAAGTCTATCTTGATTGGAATCTAAATTTAAAAAGTTTATAAGTTTAAACAAACCTTCGCCATTAATACCTAACGGTTGAATTTGCCCTTCTTTTTCAAAAGTACGTAAGGCGAGATTTTCAGGAGAGTAAATGAGAAATTCCTGTAGTTTAAGTGTTTTGATATTTGTTTTGCGGATAGATTGATATTGTTCATTTCGGCTGTTTAAAAAGCTATTATATTCCCAAGAAGGAAGCTGCCTATATGCTATTTCTAAATTCCGTTCGTTTTCTGAAATTCCATAGTAAAAATGATTTATCCATCGAGCATAGGGTGTATTATCGTTATTTAAAATAAAACTTATTTTTATTGTGTCATTATTTCCTCTAATTTCAATGCTGATATCTTTATCTAAATTTTCCTTTTCAAAAGCCGATCGCATCAATTGAGGTTCTGTAACTCTGATGCCCCGAGAAGCTAAGAACTCGTTATCCAGCTTATCATCTGCCGCCGCAGAAGCAAGGGCGATCGCCTCTAGGATATTACTCTTGCCACAGCCATTTTCACCGATCAATACAGTTACTCGTCCTAATTCTAGCTTCAGCTTTTGAATGGACTTATAATTTTCGATTCTGACTTCTCCAATCATAATTCAATCCCATATAATCTTACTGTACTCATTGTATCTCCGATCGCATGAATCTCAAAGAACGCTTGCACAGCCATCTGATTCAAATTGTACGCGATCGCAATCCATACCTCGCATCCCAAGGGCATTTTTATGCTCAGCAATACATCCGCGAACAGTTGGCACAGTGGGGAACTGTAGAAATTGACGATTTTGCGGTGCGCGGCCGAATTCATCACAATTTTATCTTGGATTTACCCCCCTTAGATCGGGCGAGTAAGAAGTGGTTGCCGCCGATCGTAATTGGTGCTCATTACGATACAGTACCCGGATCGCCTGGGGCCGATGATAATGCTACTGGTGTTGCTGTTTTGCTGGAACTCGCAAGGGATATCGCATCTGGGCCGCTCAAATATCCAGTGCAGTTAGTCGCCTTCGATATGGAAGAATACGGTTATTTGGGAAGCAGTCATCATGCAGCTACATACAAGCAACAGCAAGAGTCAATCCGGTTAATGATTTCTTTGGAAATGTTGGGTTATTGCAACCATAATCCTAATTCTCAAAGCTATCCCGCTGGCTTGAAATATTTTTATCCAAATAGTGGCAATTTTATTGCTTTAATTGGCACTTTGCGGACGGTTCCCGATTTGATTAATTTGAGTGGCAAAATTCGCAAATCTGGTCAGCCCTGCGAGTGGCTGCCGGTGCCGAATCGAGGTTTAATTGTCCCCGATACTCGTCGCAGCGATCATGTTCCTTTTTGGGATAATGGTTATCCGGCTATCATGGTGACTGATACTGCTAATATGCGAAATCCGCATTATCATCGAGAAAGCGATAGGATTGAGACTTTGGATTTGGATTTTCTGGCTGGTGTTTGTCAGGGGTTAGTCAAGGGCATTCGACATCTATAATTAACACGCTCGAGCGCCTGCTAGTTTGAGCCGCCAGAAATTATGACTTTTATGACCCGAAGTTATGAATTTTATGAATTGACTCGAACAGAAGTTTGTTGAATACTTGTAAATTAATCAAGCAAAAATTTCAAAAAAAAGAGATATGAATCCAACTTTTCCCGATCGCACTCGCTGGCAATTTTGGATAGATCGCGGTGGCACTTTTACCGATATTGTCGCCAACAGCCCCGACGGTAAATTAGTCATTCACAAGCTGCTATCGGAAAACCCGGAACGCTACACAGACGCAGCAGTGCAAGGAATTCGCGATATTTTGGGAATTCCCGCCGACGCAGCTATACCCGCCGCCGAAATTGAAGCGATAAAAATGGGGACGACGGTGGCGACAAATGCTTTGCTGGAACGAAAGGGCGATCGCACTATTCTGTTAATTACTAAAGGTTTCGGCGATGCGCTGAGAATTGGCTATCAAAACCGCCCGAATATTTTCGCCCGCCACATTGTTTTGCCGGAGATGCTGTACGATCGAGTTATTGAAGTTGCAGAACGCTACAGCGCTCAAGGTGAGGAGTTAACTGCTGTCAATCCCGAATTTATCCCGTCTTTGCAGCAAGCATACGATGAGGGAATTCGCAGTTGTGCGATCGTATTCATGCACGGCTACCGCTACTCGGAACACGAAAAACAAGTGGCTAAAATAGCGAAAGAAATTGGCTTTACTCAAATTTCAGTATCTCACGAAGTTAGCCCGCTGATGAAACTGGTTTCGCGGGGAGATACTGCGGTTGTCGATGCTTATTTATCTCCGATTTTACGTCGATACGTCGAACAAGTAACCAGTCAGTTAATAGAGGCAGATTCCGGGAACGAGGGATTATTAATGCCCAAGGCCCAAGGCCCAATTCCCAATTCCCAATTCCCCAAATTAATGTTCATGCAATCGAATGGCGGCTTAGTGGACGCCGCACAATTTCAGGGAAAAAACAGTATTTTATCCGGGCCTGCTGGGGGAATTGTCGGTGCAGTTCAAACGAGCAAAAAGGCAGGTTTTGATAAAATTATTACCTTTGATATGGGCGGAACTTCCACAGATGTTGCCCATTTTAACGGCGAATACGAACGCGAATTTGAGACGGAAATTGCTGGGGTGAGATTGCGATCGCCCGTGATGGCAATTCACACTGTAGCAGCCGGCGGCGGTTCAATTGTCTTTTTTGACGGAGCTCGCTACCGCGTCGGGCCGGAGTCTGCTGGGGCCAATCCTGGGCCTGCTTGCTATCGCAAAGGCGGCCCCTTGACGGTGACTGATTGCAATGTGATGTTGGGGAAAATTCAACCGGATTTTTTCCCGAAAGTATTTGGATTGAATGGAGATTTGCCGATCGCCCCTGACGTAGTAAAGCAAAAATTTGGGCAATTAGCGGGAGAAATTGGGGGCGAGAGGACGGCCCAAGAGGTGGCGGAGGGTTTTTTGGCGATCGCTGTGGAAAAGATGGCGAATGCTGTCAAAAAAATCTCGCTTCAGCGCGGTTACGATGTTTCGGAGTATACATTGTGCTGTTTCGGCGGTGCGGGCGGCCAACACGCTTGTGCGATCGCGGATGCTTTGGGGATGAAACGGGTATTTATTCACCCTTATGCGGGTGTGTTGTCCGCTTACGGTATGGGTTTGGCTGATGTGCGGGCTATTCGCGAAAGGGCGATCGAGCAACAATTAAATGCAGAATTATTACCTGATTTGCATGATATTTTAGCCGAATTGGAGGCTGAGGGAAAGAGGGAATTGAACCGCCGAGGCGCAGAGAACACAGAGAATGAGTCAGAGGTTTTAGTTGTTAGCAAGTTGCGCTTAAAATATCAGGGAAGTGACTCGGTTTTGGCTGTCAATTTTGCTGAGAATATTGAGGTGATGCAGGCTGAATTTGAAGCAGCCCACCGACAGCGTTACAGTTTTATTATGCCAGAAAAACCGCTGATTGTGGAAGCGGTTTCGGTGGAAGTTGTAGAAAGAATGGATGTGCCGGAAGCATCCACAATTTCCCCCTCTGGTGGCACGGGCATCTTGCCTGTGCCACCAGTTTCAACCGTGCAAACCTATGTTGCTGGCGGGTGGCGGGCAACGCCTGTTTATCAGAGAGACGATTTGCGATCGGGCGACTGCATAGAAGGCCCTGCTATGATTGTTGAAGCAACGGGAACTAATATCATAGAACCGGGCTGGGAAGGGGCAATCACCGAAAATAATGATTTAATTTTGAACCGCAGATGCAGGCAGATGGACGCAGATAATATCCGCGTTCATTCTGGTTTATCTGCGGTTAAATCCGATCCGGTTTTGCTGGAAATTTTTAATAATTTGTTTCGGGCGGTCGCCGAACAAATGGGCGTCACATTACAAAACACAAGTTCCTCAGTCAACATCAAAGAACGTCTCGACTTTTCCTGTGCAATTTTCGACAAAAACGGGCAATTAGTTGCCAACGCGCCCCACATTCCTGTACATCTTGGCTCCATGAGCGAAAGCGTTGAAGCTTTAATTTTAGCACAAGGCAATGCGATTCAACCGGGCGATGTTTATGTTTCTAACAATCCCTACAACGGCGGCACACACTTGCCAGATATCACCGTTATTACTCCAGTATTTGATCGGGATTCCTCCCTTCCTTTGTTTTATGTTGCCTCGCGGGGACACCACGCCGACATCGGCGGAATCACTCCCGGTTCCATGCCTCCTAACAGTACAACAGTAACTGAGGAAGGTGTATTACTTGACAATTTCCTATTAGTAAGGGAGGGTAATTTTAGAGAAAAAGAATTACTAGAAATTCTGACAGCGGGGAATTTCCCTGTTCGCAATTCTGCTCAAAATATAGCCGATTTGCAAGCACAAATTGCTGCTAACAAGCGCGGCGCAGAAGAGCTGCTCAAGATGGTAGAACATTATGGATTAGAGACTGTGCAAGCTTATATGGGCTTCGTACAAGACAATGCTGAGGAGTCGGTACGCAGGGTAATTGATGTTTTGCAAGATGGCGAGTTTACTTATCCGATGGATAGTGGCGGACAAATTAAGGTAGCGATTACAATTGACAAATATGCGCGCAGTGCAAAAATAGATTTTACTGGCACTTCTGCTCAACAATCCAACAATTTTAATGCTCCCGCTGCGGTGTGCAAAGCCGCTGTTTTGTATGTTTTCCGCACGTTGGTAGATGACGATATCCCTCTAAATGCGGGCTGTTTGAAACCTCTCGAAATCCTCAATCCCGAAGGCTGTATGCTGAATCCTCGCTATCCAGCGGCGGTAGTTGCCGGAAATGTGGAAACATCGCAGAATATTACCGATGCTTTGTATTGTGCTTTGGGAGTGATGGCAGCTTCTCAGGGAACTATGAATAATTTTACCTTTGGAAATCAGCGCTATCAATATTATGAAACTATTTGCGGCGGTTCGGGTGCTGGTGCAGATTTTGATGGTACGGATGCGGTTCAAACTCACATGACTAATTCACGTTTAACCGATCCTGAAGTATTAGAATGGCGGTTTCCGGTGTTGTTAGAAAGTTTTGAAATTCGGGCTAATAGCGGGGGGAATGGATGTCATCGCGGCGGTAATGGAGTGGTGCGGCGAGTGCGGTTTCGGGAGGCGATGACGGCGGGAATTTTATCGGGGCGGCGGGTAATTTCTCCTTGCGGTTTGAACGGGGGTGAAGCGGGGAAAGTTGGACAGAATTATGTTGAAACGGTTGATGGAAAAGTTGAGGATTTGGGGAGTACGGCGACTGTGGAAATGCAGCCGGGGGATGTGTTTGTCATTGAGACTCCTGGGGGCGGAGGATATGGTTTTCCTAGCGGGGTTCACCGTTGATAGCCTTCATCGGCTGGTAAGTTTTTTTGATTGGCTGCTTGTCTGGAAATATAATTGCAGCGTTGATACTCTTGGTTGCCCGCACATTGCTTAATTCTAATAAACTCAACGTCGTGTTGCGAACAGAATTGGAGTAATTGCTCCCACAAATCTACGTTAACAGTAGGTTTCTGTTCGCTATTTTTCCAGTTATTAGCTTGCCAGCGCAGCGCCCAATTGTGGGCAATAGCATCTACAAGGTAGCCGTTGTTATTGTATAGCGTCACTTTACATCTTGTTTTGAGTGCTTTCAGACCTTCAATTGCAGCAAGAATATCCATACGATTGTTTGTAGTTAACTGAAATCCGCCTGATAGTTCCTTGCGATGATTTTCATACAGCAAGACTGCCCCATATCCGCCAGCACCGCTCGCCGTAGTTATACCGCGAGTATAGATGCTAACTTGTTTCAAGTTGCTCATGGTTGTGGGACTCCTTCAGGGAATACAAACATTTTTGGAAAGAGAATGAACATCAGAAAATTAGAATATAATTACAAGACGTTTACCTTTGAAACAAGAAATTATATTTTTAGGTGCGCTGAAAAAATAGAGTTTCTATGTACTTCTTGACATTAATACAGGGTCACGTACAAATTAACTATATAATTAATTGACTTAACTATAAACATAATTTGCCAGCACTTGCATCAAATGTATATCGTGTTGTAGAATCGGGCTGCACCAGCATTTATTCTCCAAACCTTTCCAGAACAATTGTGCAAACACCTAATTTTTCAGAACTCAACCATCCTGTGGTCAAATCCCTGTTCCATCACAGCGACCAGGAATTATTGACTCTGTTTCAAAACCATCCCGATCAAGGTAGGTTCTTCACGGCGATTTTTTGCCGCTACGCTCAAATTGTCCACTCCCTGATTCGCCATTCGGTACGATCGCCCGTACAAGGAGATTACCTATTTGCCCACACTTGGCTGCACATCTATCACGAACTCCGAGGCCTCGATTTGCGCCGCGAGATCCAAGAGTCTGATGGCGGAAATCTCAGTCTCCAAAACTGGCTGATTAATGTCACCGCAGTCTGCATAAATCAAGCTGAATTGCCCCCTGTTGAGTCGATTCACTACTCTTTGCAATCGGCTCCGCCTCCCCTGTGGTGTTACGTCAAACAAGCCTTAGAATTGTTAGCGCCGCTGCCGCGTTTAGTGGTGTTGATGGCTCAGACTTTCCGCTGGAGCGAAACTCGAATTGCAGCTTATTTGCAAGCAGAAGGCGAAGCTATTTCGCCGGCTCAGGTAAAGGCTTTGCTGCAAAAAGGATATCAAACTTTAGAATCAAATTTGCCGGAGGATATTCGGGCTATTTATCTCGATGAAAATCTCGATTATCAAGAAGCACTTGTCTAGTATAGCGATCGAGTTTGTGGTTTCTCAAAAACCCGGTGTTTTAAAAATACTGGGTTTTTTAGCTATCATGTAGAGCGGAATGTGCTTCGTCCGCCCCCCACATTTTAATTTATTCTGTAAGTTGTAATCATCTATTTTAGTTGAATACAAGCAATCCAAATATAAGAGGTGGAAATGGCTGTTTATCAAGTTCGGTTGGTGAATGAGGCTCTCGCGCTCGATCGCACGATCGCAGTACCAGACGACCAGTATATCTTAGATATGGCAGAAGATGCCGGTATCCGCTTGCCGAACGGATGCAAGCAAGGAGAGTGTTCTGCTTGCGTTGTCAAACTGCTGAGCGGTGAAATCGACCAAAGCGAACAAAAATTTTTGAAGCCGCCCGAATTGCAAGCTGGCTACGCTGTTACTTGTGTGGCTTACCCGCTTTCTGACTGCACTTTGTTAACGCATCAAGAACAAGTTTTGTATCAAACATCTCTTTATTTTAAGTAATAGGAAATCACTCTTTTACCATCTTTTTTTCTAGCCTCGCTGGGCGCTGAATTTGTTTGTAGAAGATCGAATTATATTCGCCGATCAAATCGTTATCAAAGTAGATTGGGTATGGTGTAAGGTGCGTGACTCTCCAGCATCTCACTGCCACTTGAGTGGCTAGAAAGTCACGCACCCTAACGAGTATAGATAAACCCGCCCTTATTAATTTAGCAATTGTAGAATCCGCTTCAGCGGAATTTCTGCCCAATCCAAGCGGTAATTGAGTTCGTATGCTAGTTCGGCAACCGCTTTTTCCAAAATGTAAGCATCCAGCAAAACTTGTAGTTCCGGGATAGATTTTGGCAAGAAATTTGCATCGGCTGCTGTCGCCAAATAACTCTTGACAAAAGTCAGGCTAACCCAGCGGTGCCAAACGTTCGCCCACTGCTGCATCTCCGGGAGATTTTCAGGGCGAATCATGCCACTTTCTACTTCATTGCGGAGTGCCAAAGTAACAGCATAATTCAAAGATTGCAGCATTCCCGCAACATCTCGCAGGGGCGACCTCTTCATCCGTCGCTCGCTTAAGGGTCGATCCCGTTCTCCTCCGAAATCAATAATTACGAAGTCTTTGCCTGTATAAAGAACTTGCCCGAAATGAAAGTCCCCGTGACAGCGAATTCTATCGGCGGTGATTCTCAAGTTCAAAATAGCCTTGAAACGTTCCATGAGCAAATCTTCCCGGTTGAGGAGCTTTTGCGCCGATTTTTGTATTTCTGGCGGCAGTTTGGACAGCCGTTTTTTCAGATCCAGCAAAGTTCTTCCTGCCAGATTTCTCATGTGTTGATAGATGGAACGCTGGTAAAAGGAGGTGAAGCTTTCTGGGGCAAAAGCGGGATTTTCTGTGTCAGAAGCTAAAGCGAGGTGAAGCTCGGCTGTCCGTTGACCTAAAAGTTCGGCTGATGCTAAGTAAGAGCCGATGAGTTCGCGAGCTAATGGCGGAATTTCTAGGGATAAATCCGCTACTAGCGAGTTTGGCTGTCGCTGGGTTTGTCCGGTCAAAGCGTTCGGCAAATAATTTTCCGGGGCAGTAGATAAATTCTCGCTGGAATGCTTTGCTTCTACTGTCATTACTTGCTCGAAATAGTCCCGCAGTGTGTCTAATGTATAAGACCAAGCATCTACGCTGTCGGGGATTAATTTTTGTAGGATTCCGACCGTAAGGACTTGTTTTGCTGGTGTGTGATATTCCAATGCTCCGGCAATTGGAGCGTAGTGTTGGATGGAGTTGCGATCTGTTAAAAAGCGTCCGATTTCTAATTCGGGGTTGATTCCTTCCTCGATTTTTCGCAATATTTTCAGGACGAAGCGGTCGCCGTAACCTGCGGATGTATTGCTTTGTTCTTTTTTGAACACGTGAGGGTCGAGGTGGGATAAATCTTCTTCTGAGCTGAATGCACTGTCGGCAATTCCTACCAGTTGACCTGCAACACCTCTGTAACTGCGAGAATTGCCGATCGCCCCCAGCAGCGCGCTCAGAAAACCTTTGTCCCCGGCAGCATCACATAGTACCCCGACTTCCTTGTTGGTTTCTGGGAAGTGCAGGCGCGCGATCGCCCGATCGTCCACATCGCCTTTTATCTCTTCCCAACCTAAAGGCAAAACGTAAGTTTCCGGCATACCTTCAGTATAATTCAACAGCAAGAACAGAATGTAAACTTGAGATGGCTCCCCCGCAGGATCTTTACATTCAACTGGTACAACCTCACTTATTTCTAATGATTGAATTGTCCTATCTGTACCGCTAAACCAGCGATTGCGGCGCAGGTATCCCGGCAAAATATTAAGCAGCATATCGCTTAACTGACTTGTAGCAAAAGCTGTTTTCCAATTGCCTATCACCGCCAAAGTAGGCAAGTCTGTGGGAACACCGTGCAGCGAAAAATCTTCGTGTTTAACAGTAAGAGTAAACCAGTAAAACGTGTGAGGACTCAAGCTCAAAAAGTAAGGATTCTCGCCAACGGCAGGAAACTCCGTGCGGCCGAAAATCTCCACCGGAACAGCACCTTTAAAGGGCGCCAGGTCTAACTCTGCCGTCTGAACGAAGCGTGACAAATTAGCCACTACGAGGATGTGTTCGTCTTGATAAGTGCGTACAAAAGCTAAAACTTTGCGGTTTTCCGGGTACAGAAACTCGCAAGTTCCGCGGCCGAATGCTTGGAAGCGCTGCCTAATTGCAATTAGGCGTTTCATCCACCACCAAAGAGAACTCGGATTCGCCCGCAGCGCTTCCACGTTAATAGATTCGTAGTGATATTCAGGGTCAACAATTGGCGGTGCGTACAGTCGCTGCGGGTTAGCACGGCTAAAACCGGCATTGCGATCGCCACTCCACTGCATCGGAGTTCTCACCCCATTGCGATCGCCCAAATAGATATTGTCTCCCATGCCAATTTCATCGCCGTAGTAAAGCACCGGCGTACCCGGAAGAGACAGCAGCAAAGCATTCATCAACTCAATGCGGCGGCGGTTATTTCCCATCAAAGGAGCCAAGCGGCGGCGGATGCCCAAATTAATTCTCGCCTGAGTATCTTGAGCGTAAACCCGATACATATAATCTCGGTCTTCATCACTCACCATTTCCAGCGTCAATTCATCGTGATTCCGCAAAAATAATGCCCACTGACAATTATTGGGAATATGTGGAGTTTGCTGGAGAATGTCGCTAATTGGGAAGCTATCTTCCATATGCAAAGCCATAAATAAACGCGGCATCAGCGGAAAATGAAAGTTCATGTGACATTCATCGCCAGCAGCGTAATATTCAACCGCATCCTCCGGCCACTGATTCGCCTCAGCCAGCAGCATCCGGTTCGGGAATTTCTCATCTACGTGCTGCCGCAATTGCTTCAGGAATAGGTGAGTTTCTGGCAGGTTTTCGCAGTTAGTACCTTCGCGCTCGTACAGGTAAGGCACCGCATCCATCCGCAGTCCGTCTACTCCCAGCGCCAACCAGAAATCTACCACATCTAAGATGGCTTGGCGGACGGCGGGATTGTCGTAATTCAAATCGGGTTGGTGGGAATAAAAACGGTGCCAGTAATAAGCTTTTGCTACCGCATCCCAAGCCCAATTAGAGGTTTCAAAATCTTTGAAAATAATCCGAGCATCTTGATATTTTTCCGGCGTATCACTCCACACATAAAAATCTCTTTCGTTACTGCCTTTCGGGGCGCGGCGCGCTCGCTGAAACCAAGCGTGCTGGTCGGAAGTGTGGTTAACAATTAACTCAATAATGACCCGAATTCCCCGTTGGTGCGCTGCTTCTAAAAGGTCTTTAAAATCCTCTAATGTGCCGTAAATCGGGTTGACGGTAGTATAGTGAGATGTATCATAGCCGTCGTCTCGAAGCGGCGAGGGAAAAAATGGCAGTACCCAAATTGCTGTTACTCCCAAGTTTTGCAGGTAATCCAGTTTTTCAGTCAGTCCTCTAAAGTCGCCGATGCCGTCTGCATTGCTGTCGGCAAAAGCCCGAACTGGTACTTCGTAAATAATCGCGTCTTTGAACCATAAGGGGTCGTCATTTAACATTGAGTTTGGCATGATTTGTAGCGATGATTGGTAATTGGTAATTTGTACTTAAAATTTGGTGATTGGGATTTGTTAGTTCAAATCCAAACTGATAAATCATAACTTATAATTTGGCCGCGATGCTCATGCGAGTGGCAGACTTTTAATCGTAATTTATTCACGCAAAACTTATAATTTCTTAACTATAAAATTTCAACAATCTGTTTTGCTATTTCGGATACAGTTTACAATCCGGGTACTGTGCTAGCTACCGATGCGCGGTAGTGCCCACCCGAAAGACCGGTGCACACCCTACCAAGGCGTGTCAACTTAAGCCTGAAACCCCTCTGTATCTCTCGCTGGTAGCCCAGTCTAGAGCTCCCTAAATCCCCCTTGATAAGGGGGATTTTGAGAACACTCTTTTCCCCCCCTTATTAAGGGGGGCTAGGGGGGATCGAGCCCTTGTTGACACTAAGCACACCCTACAGACTCAGGATTAGGTGCGGTATTTACTACCTGCCGAACGGTTCCCACGACATTACAGTACCTTGACGTTGATTACTAACTTTCGTTACATTAGTTTACATAAAGCAACAAAAGTTAAGGAAAAAGCAAATATGGCTATTGTAATCGCTCTTTTAATCGTCGGTTGGGTCGCAGCCTCAGTAATTGGCACTCAAGCATATTTCCTCGGAGAACAGTCAAAGCCAATCCACGAGCGGAATTGGAACGATGAATCTTTTGAAAAATTGGCTGTAGCAATCACAGCAACAGAGATGGATTACAGCGTTCGCGTTCCCGCCTACAGCATGGATGCTTACGGCAGCCGCACCATCTCGAATTCTTGATATCAAGTAAGCTGTTACGCATTTAAACCACTAACGAGGCTTGTAGGGCGCGTCAGGCGCGAACACTTACGCTTACAGGGGAAACACTTCTATACTGGCGCACCATACTATCGTCTTTTAAATGCCGAACAGCTTAACAGGTTTCACCATTTTCAATAACAGGCAGGATGCCTGTTCCTAATTTTCAATAACAGGCAGGATGCCTGTTCCACAAGAGAATTGATGGTTTGTGGAACAGGCATCTTGCCTGTTCCTAATTTTCAATAACAGGCAGGATGCCTATTCCACAAGAAAATTGATTGTTTGTGGAACAGGCATCTTGCCTGTTCCTTGCTGTTCAGCAACTACAAACTGTTACCTGCTAGCGCCGGACGAGAATCTTTTTTGCGAAATTGCAAAGTGTTATTTTCGCAGTCGATCGCAATTGTATCACCCTCCACAAACGCATTTTCCAGAATCTTGTTGGCCAGCGGGTTTTCCAGCTCCCGCTGGATGGCGCGTTTTAAGGGACGAGCGCCGTAAACCGGGTCGTAACCGACATCTGTGATATGGTTTTTCGCCGCATCCGACAGTTCCAAAGTGATTTTTTGCTCTGCCAACAAACGCTCGATCCGCTTCACTTGAATGCTGACTATTTGCCGCAATTCGATCTTGCTCAAAGTGTGGAACAAAATTATCTCGTCCACCCGATTGAGAAATTCCGGCCTGAAGTGCGATCGCAGCGCTGTCATCACCCGTTTTAACATCTGTTCGTACTCTTGGTCTGTCTCCCGTTCTTGAGTCAATAAATTTTCCTTTTCAGTCTTGTTTTCACTCTTAGTTACAGTATCAACATCGACTCGCTCGGCCAACACCTCGACAGTACCGTCGGCAGCAACTTTATAATCTGTCTTTTGACTTGACAAATCTTTCGTTTCCTGCTTCCGACTAGCAGGTTTTTTGGCGGTTTTTTCCTTCTTAGTAAACACGTCTAAAATGTGGTCGCTGCCGATATTGCTAGTCATCACAATTACGGTATTTTTAAAGTCAACCACTCGACCTTGAGAATCGGTAATTCTGCCGTCATCCAACACTTGCAACAAAATGTTAAATATATCCGGGTGTGCCTTTTCCACTTCGTCAAATAGCACCACCGAATAAGGGCGTCTCCGCACTGCTTCCGAAAGTTGTCCCCCTTCATCGTAACCGACGTATCCCGGGGGAGCTCCTACTAACCGAGAGACGTTTTGCTTCTCCATGTATTCCGACATATCGATGCGGATAATCGCATCATCGCTATCAAACAAAAACTCCGCCAACGCCCGCGCTAACTCAGTTTTTCCGACGCCTGTCGGGCCCATAAACAAGAAAGAGCCGATCGGCCTTCCGGGGTCTTTCATGCCCGCCCTAGCGCGCCGAATTGCCGCCGCCACGGCTGTTACAGCTTCCTCTTGACCGATGACTTTGTGGTGCAAGTGTTTTTCCAATTGCAGCAATTTTTGGCGTTCGGATTCTAACAATCGGTTAACGGGAATGCCCGTCCATTTAGCGACAATTTCCGCAATATCGCCCTCAGTAACTTTTTCGCGCAGCAGGGAAGAACCTTGAGCTTGCTGTTTCAAAAGTTCCGCTTCTTTCGCTTCGCGATCGCGCACCGCCGTTTCCAACTTGCCGTACTTTAACTGTGCGGCCTTATTCAAATCGTAAGCCCTTTCTGCTTGTTCGATTTGGACTCGCAGTTGGTCTTCTTCTGCTTTCAATTTATTGATTGCATCCAACAACTGCTTTTCGCCCAACCATTGAGAGGACAATTTTTCCTGTTTGACTTTTAAAATGTCAATCTCAGATGTGATGCGTTCGACCCGAAAGCCGAGCCCAGGGGCGAGAGCACCTTTTCCTTCGCCTTCGATCGACAATTTTTCCATTTCCAACTGCATCACCCGGCGGTCGATTCCTTCCAATTCCACAGGTTTAGAGGTAATCTCCATTTTCAAGTGGGCGGCCGCTTCATCTACCAGGTCGATCGCCTTGTCCGGCAAAAAGCGATCGGAAATATAGCGGAAAGACAGAGTTGCAGCAGCTACCAGCGCCGAATCAGTAATTTTTACCCCGTGGTGGCGTTCGTAACGGTCTTTCAATCCGCGCAAAATCGAAACAGTATCTTCAACACTGGGTTCGCCGACAAATACTTGTTGAAATCGACGTTCCAGTGCCGGATCTTTTTCAATATTCTTGCGGAATTCGTCGAGAGTTGTTGCGCCGATGCAGCGCAATTCGCCTCTGGCCAACATGGGTTTTAACAAATTTCCCGCATCCATTCCCGAACCGGAACTGCCACCGCCACCAGTCCCGACAACCGTGTGCAATTCGTCAATAAATAGGACAATTTGCCCGTCGGAATCGATGACTTCCCGTAGAACAGACCGCAATCGTTCTTCAAATTCGCCCCGGAATTTTGCCCCAGCAATTAAACTGCCCATGTCGAGGCTAAATAGCTGGCGATTTTTCAAAGATTCCGGTACGTCACCGTTGACAATTCGTTGGGCTAAACCTTCGGCGATCGCAGTTTTTCCAACTCCAGGATCGCCAATTAACACCGGATTGTTTTTTTGACGGCGGGACAGAACTTGTACCACGCGGCGGATTTCCTCGTCGCGGCCGATTACTGGGTCGAGTTTGCCGGCTTTGGCGGCTTCTGTCAAATCGCGGCCGTACTTGCTGAGGGCGTCGGAGTTAGCTTCGCCATCTTGATCTGGGGCTTTAGCGTTGCTGCGGCTGCCTTTCCCGGTTTCGGAATTTTTTTCTTGGGCTTTAGTAGTGGCGCGGACAGATTTGATGGCTTCTTCGAGTTTTGGTCGATCGAGTGTACCGGCTGGGGGTTTGCGATCGTAACCGGGGCGACCCGGCGGGCCGTCGCCTTTTGTCAGCAACCTGCGGCCGACTCGTTCGTCTTCTACTAAGCCAATTAATAAATGTTCAACGGCGATAAAATTATCTTGCCAAGTCGCCCTGGTGGCCTCGGCAACATCTAACATCACTTCTAAGCCGCGACCGAGGTATAGTTGGTCAGCGTTGGCAACTCTGGGCTGTCGTTTGGCAAAAGCATCTAACTGCTGCGCCAAGCGGGGGGCATCGACTCCAGCTTTGCTGAGAATGCTGTTGGCCTGACCTTGCTGTTCGAGAAGGGCGATGGCTAAATGTTCAACCTCTAGCTGCTGATTGGCAAAGCGGCGGGCTACATCCTGGGATTTGACAATGGCTTCCCAGGCTTGATCTGTAAATTTGCTAGGGTCTGTTGGCTGCACGTTGGTTCCTCGCAATCAAGGGGATTCCTGTTGTTATCCGTTAATACATCGTCTCACAACCATCATAATCTTTAAACAGGATTATGAATTTATGAGTGCGGTTAACTAGGGCGGAAGTTGTGACCTAATTGACCTCTTACAAAAGCTTACAGTCCGCAATCCACCCCGAAGTTTGGTGCGGTCAGACCGACTCTAGCGATATCCTTCGGGATAGGTTCGCTGGCCGTACTTATAAAAATATTGCCAGAAACAAGATTTTTTATCGGCTGAGATTTATGCTATTTCCCACTTACCAATTTTTAGTATTTTTCCTAATTATTTTTAGCCTGATCGTCTCTGTGAAACCCCAACTCGATTTGTATAAAATTGTCTTGTTAGTTTCCAGTTTATTATTTTATTCCTTTTGGAGTTTCGACTTTCTCTTGCTCCTCGTTTTCTCTACAGCCTATAACTATATCACTCTCCGGGTTCTCTGCAACAGTAAGTATAAAAAAATTGCTTTAATCTCCGGCTTAGTTTTCAACATTGGCTATCTCGGCATCTTTAAATATTGCAACTTCTTTGTAACTTCCTTATTTGAGGTACTGAACCAGCTACAAATTCCAGCCAACTTTCCAGTGTTGCAAATAATCGCCCCCGTCGGCGTGTCTTTCTACACTTTTAGAATGATTTCTCATTTAATCGACTGCTACCAGCAAAAAATACCCTGTCCAAAATTTATAGACTATGCCGCCTACATTACCTACTTTCCGCAAATTGCCTCCGGGCCAATCTCGCGAGCTCGCGAGTTTTACTGGCAGCTAAATTCACCGGAAAAATACGACTATAAAATTGAAGAAGTTATAGTTGTGATTTTGTCGGGACTGTTTAAAAAATATACTTTAGCGAGTTTTTTGTTTAACTTCACTGACTTGCCATTCAAAGTCCCCCAGCAGTACAGCAGCATCGATTTAATCCTCGCCGCAATTTCCTATTCCTGTTTAATTTACGTAGATTTCAGCGGCTATTCGGATTTAGCCAACGGCATCTCCTGTTTGCTGGGTTTCAAACCCATTGCCAACTTTAATATGCCATACCGATCGCTCAGCTTGCAAGAATTTTGGAAAAGGTGGCACATCAGTCTTTCCGAGTGGCTGAGGGATTACGTTTACTTTCCCTTTGGCGGCAACAAATACGGCAAGTTGAGGAAGTACCTAAATCTACTGATGACAATGGCGATCGGTGGATTTTGGCACGGCGCAGGTTTAAACTTTATTTTCTGGGGAGCAATTCACGGTTTAGGATTAATTGTCAACCATTTATGTAAAGATATCCCCCAAGCTATCCACTTTAAATTAGACTATGCATTTCCCCGATTTGCTAAGTTTTGCAGTGGGTTGTTAACCTTTAGTTTTGTTACTTGTAGCTGGGTATTTTTCGGCACTCCCAACTGGGAAACTGCGGTGATTTTTTTTGAAGGAATTGTCCATCCTGCCGTCGCAACTTTTCAATTTAACTTCTGGCAATTGTATTTAGTAATTGCCGTCATTGGCGCGATCAACTTGTGGGGCGATCGCATCTCCCAACTATTGCAAACCGTATTGTCATTAAAAAACATTTTCTTTCGGGTTGTCTTAGTTTCGCTGCTCGTGTATACTATCTTGATGTTGGGGCCGAGTACCGTTCCGCCTTTTATTTACTTTAATTTTTAAGAAATATGAAAGACCGGGAAATTTTGCTAATTGTTACTTCTGTCATTCTCACTTTAATATTTTCCAACTTATCATTATTTCTAAAAAGCTTTGCTTCAACTCCTTTCGCCAGTCCCGAAATTAAACAAGCAGCGCGCCTGATCGAAATAGACGGTTTCCGAAAATCCGAACAAGATTTTTGGAGCCAAATTAAAGATATTAACTTCGATAGCCTCCCCAAAGAACCCGAACTTCCTCCTGTCCAAACCGAAACAAAAGCGGCAGTTGAACCCCCAAAGCCTGCTAATGCTAAAAAACCAACACCAGCTAAACCCAAACTGACCAGACCTTATCGCAAATTTTTATTTATTGGAGATTCCGTAATGTTCGACTTAGGAATTCAACTCCAGTACACTCTTAAAAAAAAATACAATATCGCCGATACGAAAATTGACTACAAGGTCTCGACCGGACTAAATCGAATAGATTATTATGACTGGTATGCCAGAACTCGCCAAATAATTAATAATTACCAGCCGGATGTAGTGATAGTTTTGTTCGGAGCAAATGACCGTCAAAATATTATTGATTCTCAAGGAAAAGGCCGGGTTGTTATGACCAAAGAATGGCAAAAAGCTTATCAAGAAAGAGTTGACAGATATGCCAAGTTACTGGATTCGTCATCCGTGAGAAAAGTGTATTGGGTCGGTCAATCCATACCTAATAAATCTTTGTATCTCAAAGCTTTTCCCATCATGAACGATATTTATAAAAATGCCAGCAAATCTTCATCCAAAATTGAATTTATTTCTACTTGGGAGACTTTTGGACAAGCCGGAAAATTTGTTCCTGTAGTTGCCAATAAATCGGGTAAGCGAGGCTATGTAAAAAATAATGACGGCTTGCACTTTACCTCCCACGGCGCTCAAATTATCAGCGACTTAATCGTTGACCAAATGGTCAGGGACAAAATCTTAAAACTTGCGACAAAGAAATGACTATAATAGGTTTTGTTTCCTGACCCAACCTAAAATTGTGACATTTGATCGATTAGTGCAAAATTATATATTGAGTGCGGGATGCACATTAGCATTGCTAAACCAGGTTTATCAGAAAAATCTAGGCTTTAGTTATGAGAAATTTACTCGTGAAACCGGGTTTATAACTCCCTATGCCTCCCGGACTAATATTGACAAAAAGCAGCAGTAAATGTAATGCTGAATTCAGCATCAAACAACGCCGTCCATATCTAGTAATTGTCCTGGCGACAAATTATGACGAGCAATATGTGGAAACTCGATCGCCCTAACATCCCTGAGTCAATGGGGTGCAGCGGCATAGCGCTAGTCTTCACTCTCACTAAATATACTCAACCTTGGCAAAGAATAAACCTAATTGAAAAAATCCTGCAACAGTGCGGGATCGATCCTTTTGCTGAAGTTGTGGGCGTACCGAAAAGCGGAATATTTAGAGAAAATATACCGGAATCCGTCAGAAAACCCCATCCGAATTTACTGTTTCGGGCTTTGGCAATTCAGGCATTGGGGAAGGTGCGAGAGGGAGTGATATCAAGTGAGAGAGCGGCTCGATCAAGTGATTTTAGCAAAAATCTGCTGGCGGCGTTAGAACAGGAAGCGCGAGGGGGATCGACTCCTTTAATTCGGTGGTCTGCGGCTGTTAGTATTAAGTCAATTTGGTTGGATGAAGCAGGGCAACGACAAGGCAAGGAAGGTGCTGTCAATGTCACAATCAATGCAGGGGAAATTGAGCGGCGGGTTGTAAAAGAGCAAATTAAAGAGTTAACAAGCAACCAATTTGCTTTGGACGACAGCAGCAGAAATGACAGCAGTAAGGAATATGAGAATTGTCTCGATTTTTGGGTGTACGGGCCGAGCTGGCTGCTGCCGAGGCTGTCAATGGATTGCGACGAATATCTGTTTTGGATCGATCGAGTATTTGCTGCGATCGCATTTACGGGCCCGTACAAATTGAATGCTGAAAACGATGCAGCGGTGACAAACTTTTTGGAATTTGCGGAAAATAATTTTAATGACTGGGAATTCTCCAAAATACTTGCCAAAATTTTTGAGTTCCTGCACCACCCGGAAGCAAAAGTCAAAAATCTAGTTCCAATTATTTTAGCACCGTACAAAGACAAGCTGGAGCGAAAATCGGCGCAGATTCTGACAGCGCTCGTATATAAATTTAATGTAAAATATCAGCCCTTAGAATCCCTGACTCTTCCCGAAATCGAGGAGTACAAAGCGTCACTGTATTTCGGTAAAATGGAAATTGACGACTTGTATGGTGAGGCTTTGGCGCTGTGCGGCGATCGGGATGTCGAACTCGCAAGTTTATTGTCAGCTAAACAAAGGGAATCCCAAAATACTCTAGAGGAGCATATCAACAATCTCAGCAAGTTAGTTAAGTCAATCATAAATTGCCAGAGCTTGTTAGATGCTAATAGGGAACTTTTGTATTTGACTGTAGATCGGCTGGAAAAATGGGATTACACTCTAGACAATAAACTGGCGACGCACCGCAAACAAATCCAAAACCTGAGCTTAGATAAAAGTACATCCGAGCAGTGCATAAACCTCGACAATGAACTCAATTATATCAGAGATGGTTTGCAGTATACTTTGTATGAAATCACCTCAAATATTAACAGCCAAATTAGAGAGTTAGAACTTTCTGTGTCCAAAAATAGCAAGACTGCAACAGATATGTTTAAGTGGACGTGGCTATTATTCCGGGCCGGGTTTTCAGTAGGGCTGTTTTTGTATTTATCGGATTTAGTGATTAACTGGATATTCGCGGTCAGCTACACAAGGGAATTTCTAGTTTATTGGACTATTTTATTTAGTGTGATAGTAGTATTTTTGTTAGTATTAGCTGTATTTTTTTCGGGTATCGCGGCTTTAGACCAGCGCCGAGAATCTAAATTAATTCCTAAATTTGATAGTTTAAGCCAAATAGGCAGCAGTTTTTCTATTTTGTGGCAAAAAATTTATTTGCAGCAGTTTGTACCGTCGGTGCGATCGAATTAAAAGTTTCAGTTGACACTTGACACTTGACAGTTGTCAAAAGGAAAACGGAAGAGGGAAGATAATTTTTCCTTCCCCTTCCCCCTCTTAAGAAAGTTAGGATGCGGTTGTTGCTGCTACTTTCTGACTGCTGCTAGCTTGATTTTCCAGTTGAATTAATTCAACTTTATATCCATCTGGGTCTTGCACAAAAGCGATGACTGTTGAACCGTGCTTCATCGGGCCGGGTTCCCGAATAACTTTACCGCTGCGGGCTTTAATTTCTTCGCAAGTACCATAAATGTCGTCAACGCCGATCGCAATATGACCGTAAGCATCCCCTAAATTGTACTGTTCGACGCCCCAGTTGTATGTTAATTCCAAAACTGTAGTGTCTGATTCGTCGCCGTAGCCAACAAAAGCCAGAGTAAATTTACCCTCTGGATACTCTTTTTGCCGCAGTAATTTCATGCCCAGAACCTCGGTGTAAAATTTGAGGGACTCTTCCAGGTTGCCGACTCGGAGCATCGTGTGTAGTAATTGCATTTAGCTCACTCCAAATTTCTTAAGCTTTCATCTATTTTAGCGATATCTTGCTGGAAAAAACCGCGTCGGCACAGTTTACCTGGTGTTAGATTGCTTTTTACTGAACAAAAACCACCACAGTTCTAAACCAATTAATGTCAATCCCCCTGCTGTTACGCCAATTTTTAAACTTAACGGCTGTTCAATGCTGCGGAATTGATTCGTTGAAGTAGAATGCGGGACGGACTGTTCGGAAGCTTGAACTCCCGATGCCATTCCCATCACAAGTCCTAAACTGGCGAGAATTCCAAAAATTTGACGATGGTGTAACATTTTTATAATTCCTCCAAATTTATGCAATAGATTTTGGTTTAAAATTCCGCAAGCGCAAAGCATTAGTAAGTACGGAAACTGAACTAAAAGCCATTGCTGCACCGGCGATAATTGGATTGAGCAGCCAGCCAAAAATGGGGTACAAAATGCCCGCCGCGATCGGGATTCCAGCGATGTTGTAAATAAACGCAAAAAACAGATTTTCGCGGATGTTCCGCATGGTGGCGCGGGAAAGTTTAATTGCTGTAACTATGCCTTGCAAATCTCCTGAAATTAAGGTTATATCGCTGGCGGCGATCGCCACATCTGTGCCTGTGCCGATCGCAATTCCCACGTCTGCTAAGGCCAAAGCCGGTGCATCGTTAATCCCGTCTCCCACCATCGCGACAATTTTTCCTCCCCGTTGCAGGGCTTGGATTTGAGCTGCTTTTTGGTCGGGTCTAACTTCGGCAAAAACACGAGTAATGCCCACGGATTGGGCGATCGACTCCGCAGTCGCGCGATTATCCCCCGTCAGCATCGCCACCTCCAAACCGAGTTTTTGAAGTGCTTTCACCGCCTGCGCTGACGATGGTTTGAGAGCATCAGCAATGCCCAGAATTGCCTCTATTTTGCCTTCTACAGCCATCCAAACAACCGTTTTGCTCGCAGCTTCCAAAGCTCTGCCGCGCAGTTCCAGATATTCAGTATCGCAGCCTAGTTCCTGCATCCACCTCAGCGTTCCCAGGGCGATCAACTTTCCGCCTACAACCCCGCGAACACCACTCCCGGCGAGCGCCTCAAAATCCTTAACATCCGTCAAATTCACCTCTTGAGATTGAGCGTATCTAACAACAGCTTCGCCCAAAGGATGCTCCGAATTTCGCTCTACAGACGCCGCCAATTGCAGCAACTTTAACTCATTGCTATTCTCCGTTCCTTTAATTGTCACAAAATCAGTGACAGTTGGCTTGCCTTCAGTAAGAGTTCCTGTTTTATCTAACACAATAATTTGGATTTTGTGAGCCAATTCTAAACTCTCGGCCCCTTTAATTAAAATTCCGTTTTCTGCACCCTTACCCGTGCCAACCATCACAGCAGTCGGAGTCGCTAAACCCAAAGCGCAGGGACAGGCAATAATCAACACTCCCACCATGGTCACTGTGGCTAGAGTGAAGTTTCCCGTCGCGTTAAACCAGATAATAAAAGTAGCTAAAGCGATGGCAATTACTACAGGGACAAACCAACCAGTCACTTGGTCTGCTAACTTTTGAATCGGTGCTTTTGAACCCTGTGCCTCCTGCACCATCTTGACTATTTGAGCTAAAAATGTATCTTTGCCAACTCTTGTCGCCCGAAACTTGAAGCTGCCAGTTTTGTTAATTGTGGCTCCGATAACTTCGTCGCCAAGCTGCTTTTTGACAGGCAAACTTTCTCCCGTAACCATTGCTTCGTCTACCGTCGAACCACCCTCAATTACCTCTCCGTCTACGGGGATTTGCTCTCCGGGCCGCACCTGCACGATGTCGCCAATTTCCACTTTGGCGATCGGCACTTCCAACTCTTCCCCGTTGCGAATTATCCGAGCAGTTTTTGCTTGCAAACCCATGAGTTTCCGAATTGCCTCCGAAGTTTCTCCCTTCGCCCGATTTTCTAGGGTTTTTCCCAACAAAATTAAGGCAACAACGGTAGCGGCTACTTCGTAGTAAACGCCAGAATTTAAACCTTGGGCTGTGAATAAACCGGGAAAAAATGTCACAAATACAGAATAAAAGTAAGCAGCACTCGTACCCAAAGCAATCAAGGTATCCATTGTCGCCAGTCGCCGTTTTAGGGATTTCCAAGCTCCCACATAAAACGATTTGCCGCACCAGAATTGTACGGGTGATGTCAGGGCTAATTGCAACCAATAATTGTGCAGCCATGCGGGAATAAATGGCAGGTGCAAGCCGGTCATCGCTGGAATAGCGCCCACAACTAGCAGGATGCTGACGATACCTGCCGTCCAGAGTTTCCGCTGCAAGGTTTGAGATTCAGATTTGCGATCGGCTTGTTCGGAATCATCCTCTGTCGCCGCCATTTCTTGAAGTGGCAAAGCTTGGTATCCCGCAGCATCAACAGCCGATTGAATTGTTTCTAAGTTGGTTTGCTTGGAGTCGTATTGGATGGTTGCTTGTTCCATCCCAAAATTGACATGACACTCAAGTACGCCGGGAACAGATTGAATTGCTTGTTCGATAGAGGAAGCACAAGAAGCACAACTCATGCCCCGCAATTTAAGTGTGAGATTGTCCATATATGCCCTCATAAATTAGACAATTACCTTCTGTCTTTAAATAGCTGGATAGCCAGCAGATGCGATCGCTTTCCTAACTTCAATTTCCGACTTAGCGGTTTGAATCGTGACCAATTTTGTCTTGAGAGCCGCCTCAACGGTAGAGGCTGAGTCAATGGCTTGGACTGCTTTTGTGATTGTAGTCGCACAAGCAGAACAAGCCATCTTAGGAACTTTTAGCTGTAAAGTCATAATTTGAACCTCAGCAGAAATTACTCTGCTCAATCAATGAATTAACTCCATGGTAAAGTCTCCAGTAGGCTGGAGAGTCAAGGGAAATTGCAAAATAAATCAGGAATTAGGAAAAAAGTGGTTTGACAGGCTACCCATAAAGGTAAGGCGCACACTGTGTACCCTACATAATTAGATTCAAGTGAGTTTTGTAAATCTTAACTTTGAGTGCGATCGAGGGCACAGCAATAATTCTTTACAAGTTCGCAGCAAAAATTTCATCCTAATTTCATTTATATGTGAAAAGCTGAAGATAAATGGCCGTTTTAAGGATATAAGCTCTATGAAACCAATTTCATTGAAAACAGGCTTTGCAGCGCTGATGTTGACCGCCACAGCCGCTGTAACCAGCGGAGTGCTTGCAGCTTGTTCAAAAGCCCCTTCTAGTGAAACTCCAGCCCCAAATGTTACGGCTGCAACCGAAGCAAACAACAAGCAAAACGTGGCACAAGGCGGTGGCATGAATCATGGCATGAATCACGATATGTCAATGGATTTAGGCCCTGCTGATGCCGACTACGATTTGCGGTTTATTGATGGCATGACAGTACACCATCAAGGTGCTGTAAACATGGCTCAAGATGTGCTTAAACAATCCAAACGCCCGGAAATGAAAAAACTTGCCACTGATATAATTGCTGCTCAAAACCGCGAAATAAATCAAATGAAAGAGTGGCGAAAAACTTGGTATCCCAAAGCCAGCAGTACGCCGATGGCTTATCACGCTTCAATGGGTCACATGATGGCAATGACTCCCGAACAAATGCAAAGCATGATGATGAGTATGGATTTAGGTGCTGCTGACGACCAATTTGACTTGCGATTTATCAATGCCATGATTCCTCACCACGAAGGAGCTTTAGTGATGGCTGAAGATGCTTTGAAGAAGTCAAAACGCCCGGAAATGAAAAAATTGTCTCAAGAAATTATGACTTCGCAAAAGCAAGAAATTGAGCAAATGAAACAGTGGCGGCAAGCTTGGTATAAACAGTAAGTTAGCTACCCTAAACAAAACGTGACACAATCCCCGAAATTGAGTGATATTAATTACAGTAGCTCAAGAGATCCGAAAATACTGGCTTCACCAAAGCAAGAAATTGAGCAAATGAAAAAGTGCCTACAACCTTGGTAGACAAAGTAATGTAGCTCGACTGGGGCTGTCAGCATTTGTCTGACTCTACCTCAGTTTCCTGAGAGTACCTACACATACTGTAGATAATTGAGCCACCCTACTTCTAAAGTAGTAGAAACTTACGTAACAATACTGTAGACAATGGATCAGCCCTAAATCAAAAGTAGTAGATAAATCAGCAAAAAGCTATATAGATAGAGAGGATAGTTTATGATATTGAATAGCTTGGAATTAAACACCACTTATAAATCAAATGCAGCCGTAGATCAGCTAGTGAGCGCATTGACAAACGAAATTGAAGGGCAAGCAGAGATAAAAAAACCGGAAAAAAATCTACAGCACAATCGCTTGGGATTAGGCACAACTTATATTGGTATTTTAGAAGCCGGTGGGTATCTGGGCTGCTGATGCCAAATTTCATCCTAATTTCATTTGACTGTGAAATACTATGTTGATTAAAGCATTTCTAGCTCTTGGTCATTGCTTATCGGTCGCTTATGGGAAAATGCTAATAAGTAACTTTACCTAATGGGTGTCACTTACTTACCTTGGCAAAATACCAATCGTTAAACCTGGGGCACCTAACCTGATTTCAAGGACACTGCCAACGATGATATTCCACAAATATGTTCAATCTCCGGCAATTATTACCAGCTTTTCTGGAACTTTGTTCAGTATAATTTTGTTAAGTTCTCCTGTCGTTGTTTTTGCCCACGCTGGCCACGGAGATGAATTTCAGCATAGCGACGAAGCAACAGAAACTCCTACTGCTGTTTCTGTCGATGCCGAAACAGCAAAACGATTAGGAATTAAAGTCTCCCCTGCAGCTCGCCAGCGGCTAGATATCGGCATCAAAACCACAGGACAAATTGAAACTTTACCCAACGAAAAAGTAGAAGTTACGGCTCCTGTTGCTGGGAAAGTAGTAGAGTTGCTAGTTAAGCCTGGGGACAAAGTATCAAAAGGTCAACCCGTTGCGGTTTTATCGAGTTCAGAATTAGGACAGTTGCGGGTTGAATCTCTCTCGAAACGTGCCGAAGCTGAGGCAGATTTGCAGCAAGCGGAAGGCGATCTAAAACTAGCACGAGAAAATTACGATCGCCAAAGTCAAATATCCGCAGCAGAAATCGCCCAAGCCCAAACCCAGTTGACAGCGGTAACTAAGCAGTACCAGCAAGAACAAGAATTAGTCAACAAGCGTTCAGTTGTGCAAGCCGCTAAAGAAAACTATCAGCGTCAAGTTGAAATAGCGCAAGCCGAAATAGCGCGGGCAGAAACAGAATTAACTATTGCTAAAGAACAGTTCGATCGCGACAAAGAATTAGTGGCCTCTGGGGCGATCGCGCGGCGCACAATGCTGGAATCGCAAGCCCACTTCGCCGAAGCTAAAGCCACTGTTGCTAAGGCAAAAAGCCGTCCTGAAGTTATCAAAGCCCAAACCGAAATTAAACAAGCCGAAGTAGACCTGCCGATGCGGGAATTGCGGGAATCTCAAGGCAGAGTAGCAGAAACAAAAGCTCAACTTACCAGAGCTCAGAGCCGCCGGGAAGTCCTAGAAGCCGAGAACCAAGTCAAACGCGGCAAAACTGCCGTCGAAGTTGCTCAATCGCGCATTCGCTTGGCTGACGCACCCTATCAAGCGCGGCTCCAACAATTAGGAACGGTTGCCAACGATCGAGGACTCGTTACCGTAGTTGCTCCGATTTCGGGGACGGTAGCCGATCGCGAAATCACCCCAGGCGAGTCAGTAAACGCTGAAAAACCGTTGATGAGTCTCTTAAATGACAGCCGCGTTTTTGCCACAGCCAACATTTACGAAAAAGACCTGAATAAAGTAAAAAAGGGTCAGGAAGTCAGGGTAAAAGTCGCTAATTTACCCGATCGCACTTTCAATGGAAAAATCGCCTTAATTGGGTCATCCGTGGAAGGAGAAACGCGGGTTGTGCCGGTGAAAGCAGAACTAGATAATATTAACGGCGAATTAAAACCTGGACTGTTTGCTGAGTTGGAGATTTTAACCGACAAAACTGCAACAAATATTTTAGTAATTCCGAGTGCGGCGGTAGTGGATGTTAGCGGTAAAAAAACCGTTTACGTCCAAAATGGCAATGCTTATCAAGCTGTTGAAATTGAACTCGGTCAAACTGCCGGAGATTTAGTTGAAGTGAAGAGGGGTTTATTCGAGGGAGATTTGATAGTAACGCAGCGCGCACCTCAACTTTACGCTCAATCTTTGCGGGGCGGCGGCAATAAACACTCAGAAGACGAGGAAAAGAAAGAGACATCTCCCAAGGTAACAGAGGTTAATTTTAATAATTTACCCGTGTCTTTATGGTGGGCGGGAATAGGGGGAGGAGTTGCGATCGCATCACTGACTTTCACAGCCGGCGTGTTGTGGGGAAATCGGCGCAAATTGCCAGCAATAGCAGCGGATTCTGGAAACAATAATTTTTCTGTCTCTGCACCGACATTAAACGCGATTACATTAGATGAATTGCCGCCCCATGATGACAATTACCGCGTTAAAAGTCAGGAGACAGAAGCCAAGAGCTTGAACTAAAAATTTTGTTTAATCTAGCAATTATAACCTACATAAAATGACTTAAAAAGGCGGAATAGCCGATGGTAAACCAACTCGCATAAATAAACGTGCAAATGCCTGAGAAAAGTGTTCTAGGTAAGGAGATTTTAACCGCCAGCGCTCGTTTAAATTACTAGCGTGTTTCAACACATATTCGTAAGGTAATGTTTGGATATCTCTAAAATTTACAACCAGTGATTCTTTGTTATTATCTGGGTTCGTTGGTGATGCCAGCAGGTGCAAACCTTCTATTCTCCCTCTTGAAACTTCATTCCATTTTCCTTTTTTCTTAAATGCTTCGTTATTTTCCTCAAATTCTGAAATAGGGTAAATTGCACAGAGCACTACCTGAGCTACTTTTTTACTCTCCAGATCGCAGCTTTGCGTAAGAACAATTAGATCTAGTTCATTAACTTCTATTTGTACGTCTTGAATTTCACTATTTTTTCCAAACTTTGTTGGATCAAATACGGGTATTGGTACGAGACACCCAGGCAGGTAATCTCCTTGCCTGAGTGTTGATTCATTTACCTCCTGCCAGAAAGGTTCTACGCTCATTCTTCATCGAAAATATACGGCAGAGGTTTTTTACGCCCTTTGAACTGAGCGCGCATGATTACTCGTTCCGAACGCTTTGGCGGTACTGACTGCCAGTCTATTTTGCCAATGCTTTCTAGATTTTGTAAGTATTGTTTTACAACTGTTAAATTCTGCAATAATTCATCAGTTAGTGCTGCTATTTTTCGTCCTTCAGGACTTTGTAATTGAGGTGTGGCTTTTGGCTCTACCACCAGCAATTTTGAGGATGGTGAAACGCCATTTGGACGTAGGGGGGTAATTGTAGCCATCAGTTAATCAACTCCCTTGTGCGTTCTGTAATACAAGCTTCAAAAGCTATGTTTTTCTGTTCGTGCATTTGTTCTAAAATGTGCCAAAGCTCTATTTCATTAGAAGGAATATCTCCTTCCATAAATAGATCTAAATCCAATATTATAGAAACAAAATCCGGTGTGGGAGGGGGAACTATTGCTTGATTAAGCACCAGCATTGTTCCCAAGTTTTCTTGCGGAATTTGTAGCTGCATAAAGTAGCCACTTAATCCTTGTGGCAAGTCAGCGGAAACTTCCGGAAATGTCCTCAAATACTCTTTGAGATCGCCAATCGGTAAAGGAATATCTAGCCTGTTAATATACCTGAGTGCTAAACGAACAATTGCTTCTGGATGTGTCACCGACTGATAGATATTCCACAGTCGCTTTGCTTCATCCCGAAAATTTTCCCAACAGTCGTAAGGGGCAAGCCGACTGAATGCGAAAGCATCTAAACGCAGTTGAAGAATTTGTTTTTGGTCGTTGCGGGAGGCTCTATAGCCAATAGGAGATTGGCTGGCTGTTGCCCCAACACTAGCACCTGCCATCATTTGTCCCTGAAAAAGTAACACTCCTTCACACTGAGGATACTCAGCCTGAATGCTGGAGTACACCTGCGCCAAATTGTCAAGTTTAACTTCGGGTGGAAGTTTAACTTGTATATCAATCACGGCTTCGGTGATTGGGGCGTGCGAGTAGTCTTTTGATGCTTGCATACCAACTATTGTAAGCTGCATTGTCAAAAATAGCAATACAGGTTATATCATTTGAGATTTGAAATTTTAGATGACTTATTAATCAAGGTTGGAAGTTAAAAGATTTCATCCTAATTTCATTTTTGGGTGTCAACGTAAATTGAATGGCTATTTAACGTCGCTCGCCCAACGGTGGCTAATAGTCATCACCTCTATAAAATCATAAAATGTTCAGCACAATTCTCAGATGGGTAATTAACCGTCGCTGGCTAGTTGTTGTCGCCACAATTATTGTTAGTCTGTGGACATTTTCTATCATCCCCCAAATGTCGCTTGATGTCTTCCCTCCTTTTGCACCCCCGCAAGTCGAAATTCAAACCGAAGCACCGGGGCTCGCGCCGGAAGAAATCGAGTCTTTGGTAACACTGCCGATTGAAAGTGCAATTAATGGAACTCCTGGGGTAACAGCAGTGCGATCGTCTTCTGCTGTGGGTCTTTCTGCGGTTAAGGTAATCTTTGATTGGGGAACTGAAATTTATCAAGCGCGCCAGTTGATAACAGAACGGTTGCAGCAAGCGCAAAGCAAACTCCCCGCCGGAGTAGAAACACCGCAAATTTCTCCCACAACTTCTCCTGTGGGCACTGTGATCACCTATGCTTTTACCTCGGAAACTACTCCTTTGATGGAAGTGCGCCGTCTGGTTGATTGGCAAGTCACAAATCGGCTTTTGGCAGTGACGGGCGTTGCTCAAGTGGTGGCTTACGGAGGCGAAGAAAGGCAGTATCAAGTATTAGTAGAACCTGCCAAGTTGAAAGCTTTTAATGTGTCGTTGCAGCAAGTGGCTGAAGCGGCGGCGGCTGCGAATGTTAACGCGCCAGGGGGGTATTTAATTACGCCGGATCGAGAAACTTTAATCCGAGGGGTGGGGCGGATTGAGTCTCTGGAAGATTTGCAGCAATCTGCGATCGACTCTCGCCACGGAACACCCGTCAGAATTGGTGATGTAGCTGATGTCAAGATTGGTGCTGCAATCAAGCGGGGCGATGGCAGTTTTAACGGCAAAAAAGCTGTGATTGTGATGGTAAACAGACAGCCCGTTGCTGATACTCCGACGGTAACTAAAGCGGTTGAGGCAGCAATGGCTGAGGTGCACCAAGCTCTGCCAAAAGATATTAAAGTTACTGTGACTTTTCGACAGGAAGAATATATTAATTCCTCGGTGGAGAATGTGCGATCGGCTTTAGTTGAAGGCAGTATTATCGTCACCCTTATTCTCATCCCGTTTTTGATGAATTGGCGCACTCTGGCGGTTGTTTTGCTGGATTTCTTTCTGACTTGGCTGTTGGCGCTGCTGGCGATGTATTGGCTGGGGCTGGGGCTGAATACGATGACTTTGGGGGGTTTGTCCGTGGCGATCGGGACTGCGATCGACGATGCGATCGTCTATGCCGAAAATACCTACCGCAACTTGAGAGAAAATACGTCTTCTCTTCACCCGCGTCCGGTGATGGATGTGATTTTTGACGGCAGTCAGGAGGTGCGCGATTCGTTAATTGGAGCGACTGTAATTGGTATTGTGGTGTTTTCTCCTATTTTTACTTTGCCCGGTGTAGAAGGTCGAATTTTTACGCCGATGGGGATTACTTATCTGGTAGTTGTTGTGATTTCGAGTCTAGAATCTCTGTTAATATCTCCGGCCCTTTGCGCTATTTTGTTGCCTACCAAACGCATGAGTTCACAAGAACCTTGGCTGCCGAGATTTTGCAAGAAAGTCTATCATTTTTTTATACAATTCTCAATGCGGTATTCGGGAATTATTTTAGCTTTAGCTGCTGCTAGCATGGTGGCTGCATTAATTATTTTGCCTTCCTTTGGACGGGTGTTTTTGCCGGAGTTTCAGGAGCAAACTTTGGTGAATACTATTATGCTTTATCCGGGGGTGTCTTTGGAGACAACAGATAGCGCAGCTTTTGCTATTGAAGATGCACTTAAGAATGATACCAGGTTTGAATACGTGCAAGTGCGATCGGGCAGAGCTCCGGGTGATGCTGATGCTGCGGGAGTCAATTTAGCTCACATTGATATCGGTTTGAGCGAGGCAGGGATGAAAAACAGGCCGCAAACTTTGGAGTCGCTGCGGCAGGAATTTGCTAAATTGCCGGGAGTTGCACCAAATATCGGCGGTTTTATTTCTCACCGGATGGATGAGGTTTTATCTGGTGTCAGGAGTCAGATTGCTGTCAAAATCTTTGGCCCGGATTTGGATCAACTTCGCAGCATCGGTACCCAAGTTGAAGAGCAAATGAAAACAGTTGAAGGCATTGTGGATTTGCAACTCGAACCGCAGGTGCCAGTGCCACAAATTCAAATTAAGTTTAACCGTCAAGCTGCGGGTAGATACGGTTTGAAAATCGGAGAGCTTTCTGAAATAATTGAGACAGCTTTAAACGGCAAAGTTGTTTCTCAAGTTTTGGAGGTGCAGCAAACTTTTGATTTAGTTGTGTGGTTGCAGCCTGAAGCCAGAAACAACCTAGAAACTATTCAGAATTTGCTGGTTGATACTCCCAGCGGCAACAAAATTCCCCTCGCCCAAGTTGCGAGTGTCAAATACGGTACGGGGCCCAATACGATTAACCGTGAGAATGTTTCTCGCTTGATTGTGGCGGCGGCTAATGCTAAAGGTAGGGATTTGCGATCGGTTGTGAATGAAATTCAAGCTAAAGTTAAACGAGAGGTGGAGTTACCTTTTGGCTATTTTATCCAGTACGGCGGTCAATTTGAAGCGGAACAAAGAGCTTCGCAAAATATTATGATATTTAGTGCGATCGCCTTTTTGGTAATTACAGTATTGATGTACTTGTCCGTCAAGTCTATCGCTTCAACTGCTATGATTATGATTAATTTGCCGATCGGATTAGTAGGAGGAGTAATTGCGGTAGCTTTGACGGGCGGCATCATCTCTGTAGCTTCCCTGGTTGGCTTTGTCACATTATTCGGCGTTGCCACCCGCAACGGCTTGCTTTTAGTAGACAACTACAACTCTAAGTTTGCCGAAGGACTGCCTTTTAAGGAAGCAATTATTAAAGGTTCGATGGAACGGCTCAACGCCATCTTGATGACCGCTTTAACTTCAGCTTTGGGTTTAGCACCTTTAGTATTTGTAGGTGGGGCGGGCAAGGAAATTTTGCAACCGCTGTCAGTAGTAGTTTTAGGAGGGTTATTTACTTCGACAGCACTAACTCTGTTAGTTTTGCCAGCTTTGTATGCTCAATTTGGGCATTTTTTACGACCTCAACAACCTCAGCCAGTTATTGAAGACGGGAAGGTAGTTAATGTGTGATATTTTCTAATTATTGTCAGTCAGCAAGGAGTCAAACCAATGAAATCGCTAAAGTCAAATTTAATTGTTCTAGGCAGTGTCGGATTGCTGTTTTTGGGAGCTTGCAGTAACGACGACCAAGCAAGCGATACAAATAGCAGTCCAGCCTCCTCTCCTGTCGCCTCTCAACCTGCATCTTCGGCTCCCGCCACTGCTCCTGCAACAGCAACTCAAGGGGGGCAAGTTGTAAAGTCTGGAGCTTACTATTTAGAGTTTGTACCTGAAAAAGAAGCTACCGGAACTCATTTAGATGTTTTTTTGCAAAAAGGGGAGAAAAAGGAACCAGTTCCTAATGCTAAAGTGACGGCTCAAGTGCAGTTAACGAATGGAAAGCAGCAAACTCTAGCTCTCAAGTATGATGCTGAGGGCAAACATTACGCTGTGGTGTTTCCCGGCAATGAACCCGGTCAGTATCCAGTGAAAGTGACTGCGGATATTAACGGAGAAAAAGTTGACGGTCGTTTTACCTTCAATCAATAGATAGCTGATTTCCTAATGCGCTCTCACTTATGGGCGTATTAGTTATTAGCAACACACAACTCCCTCCTGCATTTCCACTCAAAAGCAGATCGCACTTTATTTACTATTTGGTGGCCTGTGTTTTTTTGAATGGGAAAAACACTCGACCTGCCAAACTTTGAAAGTAAATGCCGCCGATGGTAATTAAAAATCCGAAATAAGCCAGGCCCTGCACTAAATAAAGCTTATCCGTGTATCCAAACAGCGCACTCAACAACAAACCTGGAAACTTTTCTTCGGGAAGCAGTTGCGAGGTATTCCAGACCATCGGCCCGAGAATGCAAGAGTGGATTTTAGTAAATCTTTCGTAATAAAAACACAGGGCTGCTGATTCGCGATTTGTTTGCGATAAAATATTCATCGCGCTGTCAAAAAGTCCCAATGTAGATACCACTAAACCCGCTACAATAAAGAGCAATAAAATGCCCATATATTTGAAAAACAGGCGGATATTAATTTTTATTCCCCATTTGAACAGTAAGACACCAATTCCGGTGGCTAAGAGAATGCCGCCCAAAGCGCCGAGGGCTGGAATAATCCCTTGTTCAAACTTAGCGACGACAAACAAAACGGTTTCAAATCCTTCGCGTAAAACAGCAATCAAAACTAAACTAAATACGCCCCAGCCGGCATGAGAATTTTGGGTTAAGGCAGCACTCACAGCGCCTTCGACTTCGGCTTTCATAAATCGCGCTTGCTTGGTCATCCAAATCAGCATCCAGCTCAGCATTGCGATCGCTAACACCCCAAAGGTTGCCTCTAGCAGCGACTCCATAATCGGCGCAAAAGGCTGATTGGATGTAGATAAAATTTGAATAGTCCAGCCGAACACTATACCTATCAAAGCGCTGGCGATAAGTCCAACCGCAACACCGCCAAAAACCCAAGGATTTAAATAACTTTGACCGGATTTTTTGAGGCAAGCTAGAACGATTCCGACAACTAAGGCGGCTTCTACTCCTTCGCGCAGGGTAATTACAAATGTGGGTAATGCTTCGCTAAAATTCATTTTTTTAGTTTAGGTAATATGTGGAGGTAATTGGTATATTTTTTACCAATTACCGTTGGCGACTTGAGTTAACTCTTTTAAGATGCGGGTTTGAGAACTTTTTGGCTGTCGCTCTCGATCGCTTTAACGAGCTGGTTGACTTGTTCGGTGGTTTTTACGGGGGCGGGGGGTGCGATCGCAGTTGGCCAATTTGCCTTAAGTTCAGTCATGTTGGCAACAATTGCTTTATCGATTTCCGGGCTGGTTTTAGCCACTTGCTCGGCGATATCTTTGTACAGCATTTCCGCGTACATGACAAAACCCCGCGAATCTTGATATTCAATAATTGCGGAAATTTTGCCGTTAGCAACTGCGGCTCCATATTCGGAGTTAGCTGTATCTAGCAAGCCGTTAATCACTTGCAGCACGAATTTCGGATCTTTGCGCTGCGTTTCGGGAAGGGCGGCAATTGCTCCATCAACTGCTTGCATTGATGTGTCAAATTCTGCATTCACTTGAGCCGGATCTTTTGCACCCGCTTTAACTAAATCCTGCAATTTAATTAAAGTAGTCTTAAATTCGGGAATTTTACGCTCGTTTAGCTGATCTTCCACATCGGCATAAATTTCTTCGACTGGATGCCCGATGTGCGGTTCTGCCTGGTCGGGTTTGCCTTGCTCCAATAGTTCTTGGGCTACGAAAAGATGCCCTTTCATCAAGCCAAGTTTAGTCATGTAGTCTACATCTTTGGGTTCGCCTGTCAGCACCACATTTTCAATAGTTACCAAGTCTTTGATTTGGTCGAATTGGGCTTGAGTAATGACATTTTTTGAAACCAATTCTTCGACTTTTCCGTAAGGGCGGCTGGATTGAATTTTGTTAGAAAGTGCTGGCACTCCTAACTTGGCTTCGAGTTTATCTAACTCTGAAAGAATGGCAGTATTGATGTTGATGCCGCCTTTGCTGCCGTGATTCCCGCTGTGACCGCTTGTGGATGCGGGACTGGCTGTGGCAACGGGTGAGGGTGTGCTGTCGGTGTTGCTGGCTGTGGGGGAAACGCAACCAGCCAGAGCAACGAGGATGGCTGTAGCAGTGACTGTGGGTAATAAGCGAAAGGATGGTAACATGGCAGTTGCTAATTTTTACGTTATGTGCATTTGGACTCACAAGTTATTAAGAATAATTCTCAATTTGCGAGCTATTCATTCTACCTATTTGCGATCGAGCTTGTCAAATAATTTCATACTTTCTTTATTTGAATCGGCGCACCGTGGTAGCAGGATGTGGTTTAAGTGATGACTTCAAATACCCCCATGCAGCCAGCTTCGGCGATCGCATCTTGATGGGGATGAAACATAAATTTTCCAGCGTAGCCGTAGGTAAATTCTAAGATATGCCGTTCAGCTACTCCCATTGTGATTACATCGGTTCTTTCACTGGGAGTCAAAGTCATTCCCGTGCGATATACGTCAAAAAAGTTGGCGTGCAGGTGAAAAGTCACTGCCGCTTCGTACTCAATCAGGTTGAGAACGTACAGCCGGATTAGCTGATTTCGGTAAATAGAGATCGGGTTGTTCATGTAATAATTGGGCAACCCGTTAAAAGCGTAAAGTTCGTTTTTTTTGTCGTCGTTTACGTCGTATCCTCCCATGATTAAAAGGATTTCATCGGCGGGAGGACGGGGTTTTGGCGGATCGATGATGAACATTCCATAGAGTCCTTTACCTATATGACGAGTTACAGGCTCAATATGGCAGTGATAGAGATGCACTCCGTAGGGATTGGCATCGAATTCATAAATAAATACCGAACCGTGTTTCACTGGTTTAACGCCATCCATTTCGCTGGTATGAACGCCGTGAAAGTGCAGCGAATGAGAATCTCCGGCTTTGTTATAAAAAATGACGCGGATACGATCGCCCTCAGTTGCCCTCAATGTCGGCCCCGGCACGCGATTGTTCACGTTCCAAGTGTTGAAAGTGACGGCGCTATTAAGTTGGACGATCGAAGTATTAGCTTCCAGGCGAAATTCCCGAACCGTGCGCCCGTTTTCGCGCGTCACCGTGCCGTAATCAAAATCCCGCGCAATTTGCATCGGGTTGATATTGCTGACGGTGAGTGCATCTGCGGGGATTGGCGGTATTCTCGCAACTGATGTCGGTTTGCGAGTCAAGTTTTGAAGTGCGATCGCGCCGCCCGCTACCCCAGCCCCAGCTATTCCTAGCTGTAGCAGTTGGCGGCGACTCCAGCGCCCAGCCTTTTTAATGGCGGGACGATCGGATAAATCTGTCATACTTATTGAAAAATTTTCTCAAAAATTTACTCGTGGTTGATTATAAGACATTACTAGCTTGTTGTCAATTATTGTCAACAGTCATCTTTTTCTGGGAAGTCAATCGATTTTAGATTTTAGATTTTAGATGTATTCCCGTCAGTCAGCCTGCGCGTTGGAATGAATCCGGGGGCTTGCGATCCAATTAGTTTCGCTCATAAAATTTCATGCTGATTTCATCTCAGTATGTGAGGTTAGATGTTGGGGTAGATGCTGCCGATCGCTAACAATGTATAAGGATTTACCGCTATAAATTAGAGTTATGAGAGTTTTGCTAGTTGAAGATGAACCCGATTTAGGGAAAGCGATCGAGCGAACCTTAAAGCAGGAAAAATATATAGTTGATTGGGCTTTGGATGGCAATGAAGCTTGGGAATATTTAGACAGTCACTGGATGCAATATAACCTGGCTATTTTTGACTGGTTGCTACCAGGATTGTCAGGATTGGAACTGCTGCGGAGATTGCGTGCTAAAAATAGCGCCCTGCCCGTCTTAATGCTAACAGCCAAAGATCGAATGGAAGATAAAGTTGCGGGACTAGATGCCGGGGCTGACGATTATTTAGTTAAACCGTTTGGGATGGCAGAACTGTTAGCAAGATTGCGGGCTTTGCAGAGGCGCTCCCCCCAAATTCAACCGCAACAGCTACAGGTAGGCAATCTAATTTTGGACTGCGGAAATCGAACTGTGTGCCATCTCGCTCGAAGTGGCAACAACCAGATGATTTCTCTAACAAACAAAGAGTTTCAACTGCTAGAATACTTTATGAAACATCCCAACCAAATTATCACCACTGACCAAATTCGGAATCAGCTATGGGAGGCGAGTGCAGATACCTTTAGCAATGTGGTAGCAGCTCAAGTGCGCTTGCTGAGGCGCAAACTTGAGTCGGTTGGCGGCACGAATTTAATTGAAACTGTTCACGGCGTCGGATACCGCATGAGAAATTAAAGCTGTAGGGGCAACGCCGGGCGGATTATATCTCGTTTCCAGTATCTGACTATAATATAGAAAACTCGATCGTAAAAATGACTGCTATGAAAGATTTAATCCAACAAGAGTTAGAAAAGCTCGATCAAGAACAACTCAAACAAGTATTTGAATTTATTACCTTCCTAAAATTCCGTGCCCGATTAGCTACTATCCCAGCAATCGATGAAACTAACTTAGCTGCACTCTACGGCGAATTTGCCGAAGAAGACCGACAACTTGCGGAACTCGGAATAAGCGAATATGCAGAACTCCTAAAACATGAGGATTTGGCATGACAGTCAGACGAGGTGAAATCTGGATTGCAGCCATCGATCCTACACAAGGTTCCGAACAGGCAGGTGTACGTCCCATAATTATTTTCCAGAACGATACTATTGCGAGATACACGACTACTGTTATCAGTATTCCTCTAACAACTAATCTGCGCCGTGCTTCTCTCCCTTCATATGTTTTCATTCCCAGCGGTGAGGGAAGATTGACTCAAGATTCCGTTGCATTGTGCCATCAAATGCGAGTTCTGGATAAAACACGCTTGCGAAATAAAATTGGTGAAGTTAATCCAGAACTATTGGTACAATTAGAAAATAATGTATTATTTACCTTGGGATATTTACCTTAAAAAAGAGCGATCGACTCAATGTGAATCAAAATAAACTATTTAATCGAACTCGCTGGCAATTAGCCATTTCCTATGCAGCAGTAATGGGTTTGATTTTAAGCTTGTTGGGATTTGGCGTATATAAGGCGATCGCCCACGCTCACTGGGTAGCCATAGACCGGGAATTAGAATCGGTAGCCGGGACGCTGCACGACAGCCTAGAACTCAAATTGCAGCAGCCCGGACGCTTGGAGCCAATAGTAAACGAACTTTTGCCCAACCTCCGCCTAATGGGAGTTAAAGGCATTAAAGAACAGTTACCAAGCCGCCATATTTTAAGCGCTATCAACCAAGGCTATTACTATATTCGTTTATTTGATTATTCGGGGCAATTAATTGCTACGGCTGGCGCTTACCCAGAAGAATTACCAGCCGAATTTAACTCCCAATACTGGCAAACACTAACTGACACCAAAGGCAATGTTTATCACCAAATTTCTGTAGCGCTCCACACCCAAACACAGCAAGATTGGGGATATTTTCAAGTGGGGCGGAGCCTGCAAGACTTCAATGATTATCTCAGTACAGTGAAATGGGTTTTGAAATTAGGATTGCCTACAGCATTGATTTTGATAGGCTTTGCTAGTTGGTTGTTGGCAGGATTGGCAATGAAACCGATTTATTCTTCCTACCGACAAATCCAACAGTTTACAGCCGATGCAGCCCACGAATTGCGGACGCCTTTAGCGGCTTCGCAGGCGACAGTAGAATCAGCGCTGTTGACGCCTCAATGGGATGAAAAAGAGGCGCGGGAAATTTTGCGGACGATCGATCGCCAAAACCGACGATTAACTCAGTTAGTTGCTGATTTGCTGCTGCTGGCTCGCATGGATAATCAAGCGATACGCGATCGCGCTCAATTGTGTTGTTTGAATGACCTTGTTAGCGATTTAGTCGAGGAATTGGCAGCTTTGGCGATCGCTTCTAAGGTAGCGTTAACATCCGAAGTGCGAGTGCAGCAGCAATTAAATGTTGTCGGCAATTCCGACCAACTTTATCGCTTAGTTGCTAATTTAATTGTTAATGCCATTCAGTACACTCCGGCGGGCGGGAAAGTAACAGTTATTTTAGATTGCAGCCACCAAGAGGCGATCGTTCAGGTTCAAGATACGGGTATTGGGATGGCGGCGGCAGATTTAGCGCGAATATTCGATCGATTTTACCGAGTCAACAGCGATCGATCGCGCCATACCGGCGGTTCGGGACTGGGATTGGCGATCGCCCAAACCATCGCCCGGGCACACCGCGGCAGCCTCAGCGCCCGCAGCGAATTGGGTTCCGGCAGCACCTTTCTCCTGCGGCTGCCTTTGTGAGTTACTATGTGAGGGAAACCGAATCGTCTTTTTAGGGTAATCCCTTTTGCAGAAGATAGCGCGATCGCCGAAAATCATTAAATAGTCAGTAGTCAGTTGACAGTTGACAGTTGACTCCGAAAGCAGTTGTTATTTGTTACTTGTTGTTTGTTATTTGTTGGACATAGCAACTAATGACTAATGACTAATAACTACTGACTAATGACTAATGACTGCTGACTCCTAAAAATTACCTAGAGAAAAGCTATGACAGTTTTAGAACAGGGAACAATCTCAATCCATACCGAAAATATTTTCCCGATTATCAAGAAGTCGCTATACACCGACCACGAAGTCTTCTTGCGGGAACTAATTTCTAACGCCGTCGATGCCATTGCCAAACTCAAAATGGTTTCCCGTTCCGGCGAATACAGCGGCGACATGGGCGAACCGCAAATCAACATAGCGATCGACAAAGAAAACAAAACACTCTCAATTACCGACAACGGCATCGGCATGACCGCCGACGAAGTAAAAAAATACATCAATCAAGTCGCTTTCTCCAGCGCTGAAGAATTTATTCAAAAATACCAAGGCAGCGGCGACGACGCAATTATCGGTCACTTCGGTCTCGGTTTCTACTCTTCTTTCATGGTCGCTCAGAAAGTAGATATAGACACCCTTTCTTACCAAGAAGGCGCGCAAGCAGTACACTGGCATTGTGACGGTTCTCCCGCCTTTGAACTATCAGAATCCACCCGCACAGAACGCGGCACTACTATTACTCTTACTCTCCAAGATGAAGAACAAGAATATGTAGAACCCAGTCGCATTAAGCAGTTAATCAAAACTTACTGCGATTTCATGCCCGTTCCCATCAAATTTGAGGGAGAGGAACTCAACAAGCACAAAGCAATTTGGCGGGAATCAGCCAGCAATTTGCAAAAAGAAGATTACTTGGAACTCTACCGCTACCTTTACCCGTTCCAAGACGAGCCGCTGTTGTGGGTACACCTGAATACAGATTATCCTTTCATTGTCAACGGCATTCTTTTCTTTCCCAAACTGCGGCCGGATGTCGATGTTACCCAAGGCAATATTAAGCTATTCTGCAACCAGGTTTTTGTCAGCGACCACTGCGAAGAAATTATCCCGAAATTCTTGATGCCGCTGCGGGGAGTTATTGACAGTACCGACATTCCCCTGAACGTTTCTCGCAGTTCTTTGCAAAGCAATCGTACTGTGCGGAGAATCGCTGATTATATTGCGAAAAAAGTAGGCGATCGCCTGAAAGAACTCTACCGCGACGACCGTGACGAATACATCCGCTGCTGGCAAGATATCGGCACTTTTGTCAAGTTTGGAACTCTCAACGATGACAAGTTCAAAAAGCAAGTCGAAGATATCTTAATCTACCGCAGCACCTACGAACCAACAGCCGAGAAGCCAGAAACTGTAACGCCCGAAGTTCAGGTGCAAACAGAGGAAGGAGATTTGTGGCAAGATGTCACTCCGAAGTCGGAAAATTCTAGTTCCACGCAGCCTTACACGACTCTAAAAGAGTATTTGGAACGCAATCAAAAACGCCACGAAAATCGCGTGTTTTATTGTACGGAACCTGCGTCTCAAGCAACTTACGTTGCTATGCACAAAAGCCAAGGTTTAGAAGTGCTGTTTATGGATTCTTTCATCGACACGCACTTTATCAGCTTCTTGGAAAGAGAATACTCAGATGTCAAATTCTCGCGGGTTGATTCCGACATCGACGAAACGCTAATTGACAAAGAGAAAGAAGCGGAAATTGTCGATCCGGCGACGAATAAAACTCGCAGCGAACAAGTTAAAGAAATGTTCCAAAAAGCTCTTAATAAGCCAAAAGTGAACATCCGCACTGAAGCTTTGAAGTCTGACTCTGCGGAGGGGACGCCACCTGCGATCGTACTTTTGCCAGAAGCTTTGCGCCGGATGCGCGACATGACGGCGCTTTTGCAGCAGCAAGCCGCCGAATTCCCCGAAGAACACGTTTTGCTGGTGAATACGTCTCACCCGCTGATTCAAAATCTGGCGAGTTTGAGTCAGGGTGCGATTATTCAAGGCGGCGGGGAGTCTCCGTCAAGTCAGTTGGCGAGTATGATTTGTCACCACGTTTACGACTTGGCTTTGATGGCCCAGAAGGGTTTCGATGCTGAAGGGATGAAGGATTTTGTCGAGCGATCGAATCAAGTCTTGACAAAGTTGACTGAACGTGCTATGTAATTAACCCCCCCCAACCCCCCCTTGCTAAGGGGGGAGCAAGAGTTTATTTCTATTGGTAAAGGGATAAGTCAAGCCTTCTTCCTTCTTCCTTCTTCCTTCGGGTATAATGAAATGCTGCACGCAAAAAAACGGTAATCTGGAGGGCAATATGTCACGGAAATGTCAGCTAACGGGGAAGAAGGCCAATAACGGTTTTGCGGTTTCTCACTCGCACCACCGCACTCACAAGTTGCAAGAGGCAAATTTGCAGTGGAAGCGGGTTTGGTGGCCGCAGGAGAAGCGCTGGGTAAAATTGCACCTTTCTACAAAGGCAATTAAAACCTTGGAACACAAGGGTTTGGAAATAATGGCGAAGGAAGCTGGAATTAATCTGTACAAGCTTTAAAAAACTTGGCTAAATTAAAATGAGGGCGATCGCACATTTGACAGTGCGATCGCCCTTACTTTTAGAGAAAAACCTTTACTAGAACAATTTTCGGCATTCCAGTAAATAAGTAGTCATCAGGCCTTTGCCTTTAACTTCGATCGCGCCGCGGTTTTCAAAGAAATACTTTTCTCGCAATTCCTGATAAGTTGTTTCTGTTACCTGGATACTCCCTGGCTTACCGTGAGATTCCATGCGGGAAGCGGTGTTAACGGTGTCTCCCCACAAATCGTAAATAAATTTTTTAATCCCAATGACTCCGGCAACAACCGGGCCAGTGTTGATGCCGATTCTGATGCTGAAATCTTGATTGTGGATATTGCTGAAGTCAGTAATTGCCTGCTGCATATCGAGGGCCATTTCTGCGATCGCTTCGGCGTGATCCGGGCGAGGAATGGGCAGCCCCCCAACTACCATGTAAGCGTCGCCAATCGTCTTAATTTTTTCCAAACCGTGCCTTTCGGCTAGGTTGTCAAATGTCGAAAAAATGTCATTCAGAAAGGCTACTAATTGCGTTGGAGAAACTCGCGAGCTCAATTGAGTAAAGCCTACTATGTCCGCAAACAAGACAGTAACGTCAGCAAAAGTATCTGCGATCGTACTGTCTCCTCGCTTCAACCGATTTGCTATTTCTTCAGGCAAAATATTCAACAACAAGCGTTCTGATTGTTCCTGTTGAATTTGCAGGGCATTTAAAGTATTATTCAGAGCATGAGTTCGTTCTTCCACTCTAAATTCTAACTCTTCATTCAGCTTGTAAAGTGCCATTTCAGCCCGCCTGCGGTCTGTGATATCCGTACCTATTGCCAGCATTCCCACGAAGTTTCCTGCTGCGTCAAACAGCGGTTTATTTGCCCACGATACCCAAACCCGATCCCCGCTGCGCCGGATACTCTCATTTTCATTTCGCGTGTATTGTTCTGGGTTTTGCAAAATATCTCTCAACTTTGCTGCCAAGTCATTTCCTGCTGTATCTCTCTGGGGAATGATGGTTCCAACTGCGTTTTTGCCAATTATCTCTTTTTCATCGTAACCAAAAAAATTCTGTGCAAATTCGTTAAAAAAAGTAATATTTCCTTCCGTATCTAGTTTTAAAATAATGCTGTTAGCATTCTCGACTAATTCCCGATACTTAATTTCGCTTTGTCGCAGCGAATCCTCTGCTGAGGCGCGTTCGGCTACTGTGGCAGCCAACAGCAGCGATGTAACTACAATTACGCTCATAAAAGCCTGCAAAAATAAGATTGCCTGATGTATATTTTCGCCTTTTGCAATAAAGGGGCCACCTCCCTGAGAACCGCCCCAAATGGCGATACTGGATACAATGAAAGATGCTATAACAGCCCCGCGCTGGCCGAATTGAATGGTTGCCCAAATTACTAAGGGAAATGGCAAGTATTCGAGGGGATAACCGGACAGATTACTTTCACTTTTTGAGTTGTAGACTAGCCAACTGACTGTTACTAACAACAGCAGGCATATTCCGGCACCGAGGCGATTTACAATTGTTGGAGAAGCTGTATTTGGTGAAGGGCGGGGCGCTGGTTTGTGGTTGTATATAATCAACAGCAGGGGCGTGAAAATTAAAACTCCTAATGTATCTCCGAGATACCAATTCCATCGAGTGGGCCAATATTCGCTCCAGTCAATTAAACCAGTTACACAGATGCGTAGCGTGCCGAGAGTGCAGTTGATTTGAGTGGCAACTACAGCACCGCTGAAAACTAAATTGACTACATCTATCAGCCGATTTAGTGACGGGCGAAACTTTAGTTTCTGCAACAAAGTAAATGCACACAAAGCTTGTAAACAAGCACAAAAAGCACTCATTGTTGCACTTATTATGGAAATATTAAGATTAATAGTCTCGTAAAATAATACGCCTAAAGCTATTCCAGGCCACACCTGCCGCCCGAACAATAAAAGTGCAGCTTGTGCAATTCCTGCAGGTGGCCAGACGCACGTACCTAATTTATTTACGCCGGGGATTGAAACTGCTATTTTTGCTCCCAAAGCGTAAGCAAAAGCAATGGCAGCTACTTTGGCTAAGTATTGCCAATTTCTAGATTGAGGAAATCGCCAAAACTGATTTTTGTTGGGGTTCATACTGAGTTTTATATTTTTAACTAACTATAGTAACCGCGACCGAATATTAGCACCTTCTTAATGGCTGAAACATGACTTATTATATTGCTACTTCCTTCTTGCTTCTTCCTTCTTTTTATCCTGAGCGAAGCTGAAGGGCTTTTTTCCTTACTGCTATAACTTGATGCCTGTAAGAAAATAAGTGTTCATCTCGCCTTTGCTTTTAACTTCGAGCGCGCCGGGACTTTCAAATACATACTTATCGTGCAATATATCATAAATTGCAGACGTGACTTGAATGCACCCCGGCAAGCCGTGGGATTCCATGCGGGAAGCGGTGTTAACGGTGTCTCCCCATAAATCGTAAATAAATTTTTTAATACCGATTACTCCGGCGACAACCGGGCCACTGTTGATGCCGAGTCTGATGGTGAAATCTTGATTGTGGGTATTGCTGAAGTCAATAATTGCCTGCTGCATATCGAGCGCCATTTGGGCGATCGCCACTGCATGGAATGGAATAAACTGATTTAGCTTCAGATTTATATCGAGTTTTAAGTTTTAGGGAATTTCACATTTTGTCTTTAAAGTTCACAGCGGAAGGAAGAAGGAAGAGGGAAGAAGAAATAAGGAGGCTAATGTAGGGCGATGCACACCGCACATTACCCTATAAGTAGGGCGCTAATGTAGGGCGATGTACACCGCAGTTTACCAATTAAAAAGCCTTAGTTGAGGGCGGCTTCAATCCACTGTTTTAAAGTAGAATTTACTTCCTCAATGAGAATTTCATGGGATTTGTGAGTGGCTCTTTCCACAACTTCAACTTTGCCTGCTTTCAGCGAACGGCCCGGAACAATGCGATAGGGAATGCCGATTAAATCAGCATCTTTGAATTTGACTCCGGCTCGTTCGTCGCGGTCATCTAGTAGGGTTTCAATCCCAGATTGGTTGAGTTCTGCATAGAGTTTTTCGGCGACTTCTACTTGTTGGGCGTCGGAAATATTCGGGATGCTAATGATGGCGTGATACGGGGCGATCGCTACTGGCCAAATTATCCCGTCTTTGTCGTAGGATTGTTCAACGGCAGATTGAGCTAGCCGCGACACGCCGACGCCGTAGCAGCCCATAACAAAGGGCATTTCTTCACCTTGTTCGCTAGTGTAGGTGGCGCCCATTGCTTGGGAGTATTTGGTTCCCAATTGGAAGATGTGGCCGACTTCGATGCCTCTGGCGCTTTGCAAGGTTTGTTCAGGGTTGTGCACTGCCCGATCGCCCTTTTTGGCTGTTCTGACGCCTACAACCGTTGCTGGTAGCGGAAATTCTTTATCCCAATTAGCCCCGACAACGTGGTATCCTGATTCGTTTGAACCAGTGACAAAGTTGGTCAGATCAACAGCAGTGCGATCGACCAAACGCAAAAACTTAGAGTTTACCTCCTTACTCCCAGCGATATAATCATCAGCAACATCGGGAGCCATATAACCGAGAGGTAAAGATTTAGCAGCCCATTTCCGCTGAGCTTCCACATCAGGAACCGTCAAAAATAAAACAGTTTTAGCTTGATAATTGCCCGCTAACTTCGTCAACTCATTCAGCAACTTTACCTGATTCACATCTTGGTCGCCGCGAATGCTTACCAATACTAAAACAGTCATGCCATTGTCGTAAACAGCTTGGTAAAGCACATTTTTGACAACTTGCGTCGGAGAACATTTCAAAAATTTGCAAAGTTTATCAATTGTTTCAGTTCCCGGCGTTTCCCTCTTTTCAAATGTTGCAAAGGACGATGGTTCCACATCAGCCGGCATCGATACAGCCTTTTCCACATTAGCTGCATACTGACCGTCTTCAGTATAAAGAACTTCATCTTCTCCCGCTTCTGCCAACACCATAAACTCTTGAGAACCCGAACCCCCAATTGCTCCAGAATCAGCATCTACTGCTCGGAATTGCAAGCCCGATCGGCGCAGCATATTGCTATAAGCTTGAGCCATATCTTGATAAGTTTTTTTCAAACTTTCTTCGTTAGTGTGGAAAGAATAGCCATCTTTCATAATGAATTCGCGACCCCGCATTAACCCAAAACGCGGGCGAATTTCATCGCGAAACTTAGTTTGGATTTGATAAAGATGTAAAGGCAATTGCCGATAGGAACGAATCATATCTTTAGCAATTGTAGTAATTACTTCTTCGTGAGTTGGGCCCAGTCCCAATTCTCGCTGCTGCCTGTCTGTCATGGCAAACATAATACCTTCAGCTTGAGTGTAGGTATCCCAGCGGCCGGATTCCCGCCACAAATCGGCCGGTTGCAATTGCGGGAGGAGACATTCTTGAGCGCCGGTAGCGTCCATTTCTTCGCGCACAATTTGAGATACTTTTTTGAGAACTCTCCACATTAAAGGTAGATAAGCGTAAATTCCGCTACCGATGCGCCGGATGTATCCGGCACGGAGTAATAGTTTGTGGCTGGGAATTTCTGCTTCTGCCGGGTCTTCGCGCAGGGTGACAAAAAGCATTTGAGAGAGTCGCATGGCTGATTTCCTTAAAATACCGGATGAGTGTAATTTTAGATCAAGTTCTGATATTATCAGAACTAAGCCCGATTTGATTAAATATATGAATAAAATTTGGCAAAACTATGAAAAAGGTATGGCAGTCTTTGATGATTGTCACTCTCCTACTGTGCAATCTCAGTGGCTTGCCTTAAAAGATGAAATAGGAGAATTTGTTCGAGAACCTAATTTAAGCGAAATTTGGGATATTGTTCATGCTGCTGGTCGATTGCTTTACAAACTAATCGGAATTCCCTTATATTTACTCGCCTATCCTACTGTTCGCAAACACAGTCAACGTTTCGAGGAGTACGGCTGCATTCGCAGCATTCGCAACTGTGAGGGTAAATGCTGTGCCAAAAATTCGTAGCCTAGGCTGTGGCGCACCCGATATCAGGTTTGTTGAATGACGCGCAATTACATTCTAATGACCGGATTCAAAAATAAATGCAACTTTAGGCAAGCGCCCAACCCATATCCAGTAACTAATTTCCAATCTAAAATCTCAAATCTAAAATCGCATGACCAGATTCATCCACGACCAATTTGCTAAACAGTATTTAAAAGAACTATTAACCCCTCTGGGTAATGTAGAAACCAGCCGGGATGTTGCTGGAGAAGTGAGGCAGGTTGACGTTTTATTTGCCCCGAAACCGGAACCGGAAGTCGAAGCAACAGCCCTCGGCATTTTGGGTCAAATCGCAGCAAAACCCGCTGTATTTGAACCCTTCCGCAGCCCAGTCCAAATCGGAGAAATTCGCAGTTGTCTGGGCAAACTCTTCGATATCCACGGCGAATTTGAACGCGCCGCAGTTAGAGAAAATACCCGGATTGCAGAGGCAGACTTGCCCCACCTTTGGATACTGTCGCCGACTGTTTCCGACACGATATTAGCTGGATTTCGAGCGATTCCCGAACCAGAAAATTGGGTAAGTGGAGTTTATTTTATGGGTGCGTCTCTGAAAGCAGCGATTATTGCCATTCACCAACTCCCCCGGACTCCAGAAACGCTGTGGCTGAGAGTTTTGGGCAAGGGAAACGTGCAGAAGCAAGCGGTTGCCGAATTGAGAGAATTACCCTCTGATAATGTGTTTCGGTTGAATGCGCTAGAATTGTTGTACAACTTGCGAACGATATTAGAAGTCCGCCAAGACATAGATCGAGAAGATCGGGAGTTAATTATGGAACTGTCACCCCTCTACTTGCAACGATTGGAAGATGCAACTCAGCGCGGTATCCAGCAAGGTATGCAGCAAGGTATGCAGCGCGCTCAACGCCTGATGGTTGAGAATCTGCTCCAAGTAAAATTTAGTGAGATTGATGAAGAATTAGCCCAAATAATCGAGCCTTTGATTCAACTAGAATCCCTCGATCGCACGCGACTGATTATGCAGCTCGATCGCTCTGAATTACTAGCTCGTTTCGATGCGTCCAAAAACCAACCGGAATCCTAACTCAGCAGCGCGCTCTACGATATGTAGGGGGCGCTAAATATCACTTTACTATTTATTATATATCGAGAAGATCTGGAGTTAATTATGGAACTGTCACCTCTCTACTTGCAACGGCTTGAAGATGCGACTCAGCAAGGTATTCAGCAAGGTATTCAGCAAAGTAAACGCCAGATAGTTGAGAGTATGTTACAAGTGTATTTTGGCGAGATTGATGAAGAATTATCCCAACTAATCGAGCCTTTGATTCAACTAGAACCCATCGAGATCGCGCGAATGATTATGCAGCTCGATCGCCCGGAATTACTAGCTCGTTTTGAGCCTGAAAATCCAACGAAATCCTAACTCAGTAGCGCACTCTACAATATGTAGGGTACACCACCGGGCAGTTTACTACTATTGATAATGGGTGGCGATCGCCCCCTGCCTCCCACTTGCTGCTTTTATGCGAGCTCTGCTGCTACCAGTCGCATATAAACTAATTTCTGACTTTAGACGGATTTATTTTTTATCTTCCACAGCCATAATAAGGAGTAAGGATGAAATCACTAGAAAACTGATTTACTGCTCATCCCAATTTCACTAATAAGGGCTTCCATAAGATAAAGCCTGACGCAAACAAACCATCATCTAAAGCTTACACAATCCCCTAAAAAAAAGTTGGGGATAGTTTTCGCTATGCCGAGTTAGGCAGGCATACAACTTTAGGAGGTAAATTATGTTTGAAAGCGAGTTATTAATGTCGCTGTACAGTCCCAAATTCAATATTGCCCAAATGCCAGTAGAAATAGATGTGCCATTTGACCACCCCGATATCGGAGGGCTGATGTTTTTAAGCCCTCAGTTTTTCGTGGCATTAATCGCCGGAGTCATCATGGCTTTCGGCTTCCAATTCCTGTTAACAAATTTCTCGATCGCCGCCAAAATCTCAAATTGGGACGAGGCTTTACCCGACGACGACGATGATGATGAGTCCGAAAGTTTAGGCAGTAAAGTTCGGAAAATCGAAGGTTTAGTCGGAGGTTGGATTTTAGTCACAGTTAACCTAGCTTTATTTTTGGCTTGTTTTCTGGCCGTCAAACTAACTTCAATTGCCAGCGTAGATGGAGCGGCAATTATTGGTGTGGTTATCTGGGCAGCGTACTTTTTAACCCTTGTATGGCTCGGTTCTAGCGCCGTCGGTTCTATGATCGGTTCCTTGATAAAAACTGCTTTTTCAGGCGTTCAAGGCGTCATGGGTACTGCTGGTGCAGCGATCGGCGGGAAGATGGCTAGCGACCAAATGGTCAATACTGTAGAGGCATCTGTTGCCGCTGTCCGCCGCGAATTGAGTTCGGCGGTAGACCCCGATAGCATTCGCGAAACACTGCAAGATTATGTGGGTGCTTTGCAGTTACCGAAACTAGATGTTAAAGAAATTCGCGGTCAATTTGAAAAGTTGCTGGGCGATGCAGATATCAAATCTCTTGCGGGAAGCGACGTTCTGAAGAATGTTAACCGCCAGACTTTTGTGGATTTAATTAAGAGTCGGACAGACTTTTCTCAAGAGGAAATAACTCAAGTTGCCGACCAACTCGAAGGCGTTTGGAAGCAGACATTCGGCAAGCAGCAAGAGCAGAAAGACCCGAATTTGGAGTTGGTTGATTTTCTCAAGTCTGCAGCTCCCGATTTGCTGAAGTCTGACGAACTCAACGCCAAGCTGTCTCAAATTCTGGAAAGTAGGGAAAACAAATCGGAATCCAGCAGCGGCATGAAGCGAGCGATGCAGTTGGGTGTAGAAGCTCTTATCGGCACTGTTTTGTCGCGGACGGATTTGTCGGATTTGGATGTTGAAAAAATATCGGGTCAGTTGCAGCAACTGACAGCAAAAGGGACGGAACAAGCTAAATCTTTGGCTTCTCAGGTGGGCGATAAAGTGCCTGCGCTGCCTTTCAATACAGCTAAGGCTGATGTGGAAAATTACTTGATGAATGCCCAACCTTGGCATCTCAACCGCGAGACAATCAAGCAGGAATTTAGGGATGTTATTTACGACCCGGAAGCTTCTCCGGGGGCGGTTTTGCGACAGTTAGAGCTGTTTAATCCCGATTATTTTGTAGGGGTTCTGGGCCGCCGTGAGGGGTTTGCTCCGGAACAGGCGGCAGAAATTGCCGAACAGCTTGAAGGTGTCCGCCAAGAAGTGTTGGAAATTGTGCAAGCTGCTGCTGGTGATGAACAGTCTCAAGATTTACGCAGCCGGATTGAGAATTATTTGCGATCGACCGGCAAAGATGAGCTGAATCCTGAAGGTATCGAGCGGGATTTCCAAGCGCTTTTGGAAGATCGGGATGCTGGTTTTGAGGCTTTGCGCGATCGCCTCTCACAGTTTAACCGCGATACTTTGGTGCAGTTGCTCGGTCAGCGGGAGGATTTCAGCCCCGAGGAAGCCGATCAGTTAATAGGCCGACTGGAGAGTTCGCGCGATCGTGTGATTTCTCAAGCTCAAGAATTGCAAGAGCAAGCGAAATCGAAAGCGCAAGAATTGCGGCAAAAAGTAGAAGACTATCTCCGCAATACTAATAAGGAAGAACTCAATCCTGAAGCGATCGAGCGCGAGTTTCAAACGCTTTTAAGCGACCCGGAAGCCGGATTTAAATCGCTGAGAGAACGCTTGTCTCAATTCGACCGCGATACGCTGGTGCAGTTGCTGTCACAGCGCCAAGACCTCAGCGAAGAACAGATCAATCAGGCGATCGACCGGATCGAATCGGTGCGCGACAACATTATCCACGCCCCGCAAATAGTTGCAGATAAAGCTAAGGAGCAGTACGAAGAAGTTACTGCAAAAATAGGCGAGTACCTGCGGAATACTAACCTGGAAGAACTCGATCCAGAAGGCATCAATCGGGATTTGACCAAATTGTTTGAAAATCCGAAAGAGGGTGCTTTGGCACTTCGGGATAGACTTTCTCAGGTCGATCGCGAAACTTTAGTTCAGTTGCTGTCGCAGCGGGAAGATTTGAGCGAAGAACAGATCAATCGGACGATCGATCGCGTGCAAGATTCGATTCGCAGCATCGTGAAATCGCCCCGCCGCTTAGCTTCTCGCGCTCAAAAAACAGTCCGGGATTTCCAAGGAAGTTTGGAAAATTACTTGCGAAATACGGACAAGGAAGCACTCAATCCTGAAGGCATCAAACGCGATTTGCAGTTGCTGTTTAGTGAGCCAGGAGCGGGGATGCAAAGTTTGGGCGATCGCGTGAAGCATTTTGACCGGGATACGCTGGTAGCGCTGCTGTCGCAGCGGGAAGACATCTCGGAAGAGGAAGCCAACAAAATTGCCGACCAAATTGAATCTGTCCGCAACCAAATTGTCGAACAAGTTCAAATGGTTCAGGACAAGTTTCAGTCAGCAATGGATGGTATTTTCGGGAAAATTCGGGATTACCTCAATTCGCTCGATCGACCCGAACTCAACTACGAAGGCATCAAGCGGGACTTCCGCAAAGTGTTTGACGACCCGCAGGCCGGATTTGACGCGATTAAAGAGCGTTTAGGTGAGTTCGATCGCGGTACTTTAGTTGCCCTGCTGAGTTCTCGTTCCGATATTTCCGAGACTGACGCTCACCGAATTGTTGACCAAATGGAAGGAGCCCGGGATAGCGTTTTATTGCGCTCGGAACGCTTACAAACAGAAGCCAAAAAACGCATCAAAGAGCTCAAGAAAAAGACCAAGCAGCAAGCAGAAGATGCGCGCGAAGCGGCAGCAACTGCTGCTTGGTGGCTGTTCGGTACCGCTCTAACTTCTGTGGTTGTTTCTGCTTTGGCTGGAGCAATAGCAGTCGGTGGTATTTCGGGTTTGTTTAGCTAGATTTTCAACGAGTTTGAAATAAAGTTCTCCTGATTCTAGGCTGGCTGTTTGCCAGCCTATTTTCTTTGGAATAATATCAGAGTCCTTCAGGATTCTATAGTTGGCGGAAACCCTCTCGATAAATCGAGCGCCAAGTCGTGAAAATAAGGCAGATTAACAGACTCGTTGGGCAGAAAAATCAGCGTCCTGCGATAACCAAATTGGTCAGGGGCATTCTGATACGGCTCGCTGTAACATTCCAAGCAAGTTTGTGATAAATTAAATATCCAATAGTTAGAGATTCCGGTTTCAGCATAAAGGGGGAGCTTAACCTGTTTGTCGTAAGTCAAAGAAGAATCTGCAATCTCAATCAGCAACAGTATATCCCCTGGACAGGGGTGAGAGGATAGATAGTCGTCAGGGCGATTTTGTACGAGCGAAAAATCAGGTTCAGGTTCGCTGTTTGTCGGTAAAACGATGGGAGATTGACACTGTAAAGTTGCCCGCTCTGCTACTATGGCGCTTAATTCCCGCAATAATCTTCTCAGACAGGTTTCGTGAGCGGTACCTTTAGCTGCCATTTTCACAAGTTCTCCCTGGATTAACTCAACTCGATCGTCCTCACCAAAGAACCCCAGTTCTGTCAGGCGATGATATTCCGCTATGGTGAAGCGTTTTGCAGTTGCGATCGACATAACAGCCACCTAAATACAGGTCTGTTGTGATTATAGGCGATCGTCGATCGGCTCAACAATGCTAATCATGAGTACGGCTAACAACAATTTTGTCAAATTTGCCTCATCCTTTGGTTGCAAATATTCCCTATTTTGGTTAATTTACTCCCCGAAGTTATGTTGGGGATCATATCTGTCTTAAGCAAGATTCTAGCATCACTATTTATTAGGTACTTTAACTTAAGTAACAAACAAAAGTTTTCTCACCAATAAGAAAACTGAGCAATACATATTATTTTGGAGGCTTGAATGACATTTACTACTGCCGGTGCTTACGACCAAGGAAAAGCAGATATTCAGAGCTTGAGTGTAGACGACCAATTAGGTGTACTGTGGTTTATTTACACCGAAATCGGCAAGTCAATAACGCCAGCGGCTCCCGGTGCTTCTGGTTCGGAAATCGCTCAGGGTTTGTTCGAGCAAGTCAAACCGCTGCCCCACGAAGCACAACTACAAGTAATGCGCGACATTGCCTCAAAAGCCAATACAGAAATCAGCCGGATGTACGGCTCGATGAGTCCTGAAACCAAGCTGGCTTTTTGGTATTTTCTAGCAGTAGGAATGGACGAAGGAACTATTATTCCTATGCCTCCCGACTATGAACTTCCCGAAGCAGGAAAAGCTTTATTAGGAAAGGTTCAGGCGATGGACTTTCAGCAGCAAATTGATTTCCTTCGCGGTACAGTTTTAGAAATGGGTGCTGAAGCCGCTCCGGGGGCTGGCATTTAAAAATAAGGCTTACGAAAAAAAACCCGGTTTCTAGGAGAATATTGGGTGCAGCAACGAGGCATCTAAGAAGAAACCGGGTTTTTAGCCGTTTGATGCGTAAGTCCTCAAAAAGATTAGTAAGCAACTCAAACTAATACGCCGCGCCAGAAACCCGGCTTCTTCAAGAATCGGGTTTCTGGCTGTTGTGTTTTTTTAGGTTTACGGCGAAGATCCGCACTTTACAGCTAATAACTGAATTCAACGGCTCTATTTCCCACAACTTCCGGCGCACCGACTGTTAAACGCATATCTTCGCAGGCAACGGTTAGCAAGGGCTGACCTAAGTTTAAACTGGCAAAAGGACTTTCTTCTGCCACTTCTAATTCGCCTTTAATCCAACCGATGCGAGACTCTAATCCTCCTTTAAACAACAGAAAATTGCTGCGGTAAGCGCTGAAAACATTTCCGCTAAAAGGCACGGGTAAGGCTAAAGTTTGCTTACTGTAATTAAGACAGCACAGTTGACGGTTTTCTTGGTGAACTGTGACGCGGTAGCCTAGCGGTGCTGCCTTTACCGAATCGCTGCCTTCCCAACTAAATTGAGCTAATTCTTTAGGAAGTCCCCAAATTTCGCGCCCGCCGGCTACCGAGTTAGGGTTGTCTACGTAAATATGGGAAATCCAAGCGCCCCATTTTCCTGCATAATTGGCGATCGCGCTAACTACAATTAACTCATTGTACTCCATCACCGAACCCAACCCGTAGGAGGATATATAAATGCCCCCTAGGGTTTTTCCTGGCAATAAAGAGACAATTTCTAACTCAGAGGGAACCAAGGGGCGCACTCGTGCCACATCTACCAATTGTAAAGTCTGAACAGCATAACCTTGCAGATTCCAAGGTGCAGGTGGATATACCATTTTCAGTTATTTTAAGCTTGAGCTTTTATACTTATTTTAGCTTAAAGCCTAAAAAACTTGTTTGGGGGCGGGTTTAGTAATATTATTAGTGGGAATTAGATGTTATTCGTAACACCCACCCCTACGATCCGCGTTAATCCGCGTTCATCTGCGGTTAAAAACCTGCAACTCTACTTACTCGCATAACCCGTACTTACCAAAAACTCCCGCAACTTCCCAAAGAATTCAGTGCGATCGCGCCCTAGATAAACTCTCTCCAACAACTGCCAACCTTCCGCCTCCTGGCCCATGACATACTTGTTCGCCATGAAGGCGGCCAAAACCCCTTTCACCTCCACATTGTCACTCAAACGCTTGTTAGATTCGAGCCAAAGCTCAGCAGAATTCGTGTATACTTCCACCGGATACTGTTTGCTAACATCTTGCATTTTACCTTGGCGGTACTGCCAAATTTGCAGCGGAAAGCGAGAATCAGCGTAATTTGTAAAAGCCTCGGAAAATCTGCCGTCCTGGCTCTTAAACTCTGGGATATCATTTTTGCCAAAATCCACTATTTCGTAACTCACATTACCCCAAAAATGCTTGATGTGACTGTATTTGTTAGCCCCTGAGTCGTAGCGGTAAATAAACGAATAATTGCAGCAGCGGACGCCGCTTTTGATTGACACTAAGTCTGCTAGCACTTCCGGTTCCTTGTCGCCGTCCAAATCACGGATTCGCAGCGATAAAAAACGCCCTTCTGATATTTCTTCGCGAGCTCTTTGATCGGGATTATCTACGAGAGAACGAGTCGGAATCAGCACTGGTTCTTCTAATAAAGTTTTACCGTCGCGGATAATTCTGATGCGGAGATTTTTAGCATTTTCTGCTTCTTTTACGAAAGAAACTTCCGCCCGAACTTTCCCCGCTTCCGAGATTTCTGTTGTTCTCGGCGGGCCGACATTCGCCGGAACTTGGGCGATATATTCGGCAGGAACTAAGGCAGTTTGGCCGGGTTTGGCGATCGCTTGACAGAAAAAAGTTGCTACTTCGGCGCGAGTAGCATTGCGTGTAGGTTCTAGCTGTTTGACGGCGGGATAATTGACAACAAGTTGTTTTTCTGCGGCGGCGGCGATCGCATTTCTTGCCAGTTCTGGAATTTGCGGCGCATCCTCAAAAGTCGCATCCAAAATCTCAGCCGCCGACCCCGTAGGTGTATATTTCAAGCCACTGGTTAAAGCTACCAAAGCCTGCCAGCGGGTAATATTCAAAGTCGGGTTAAAGATACTGCCACTGTATCCAGACATAAAACCCGTCTGATAAGCTTCTCGAATTGCTTTAAAACCCCAGTAATTTGTAGGAATATCTGCAAAGTCGATCGGAGCTCGGACGGTTTTCGCATCTGGAAAAGCCATGCGAACCATCGCCGCAAACTCAGCGCGGCTGACTGGGCGATTCGGGCGAAAAGTGCCGTCTTCGTAGTAGCCACTGATGATTTTTTTTTCTGCTAACTCCTCAATGCAAGCTTGCGCCCAATGGTCGTTAACATCCTTAAATTTGGCTTGAGCAAATGCCGGCGCTACATTCAGACCCGGAAACACTAAATTCCCGATGATTATCCCCAGGGCTACCAGTGAAGCGATGACAGCTTGACGTTTGTGCGATCGAACCATATAACAGCCTCCTCTACTTACAAATTGGCGATCGAAACTTTCGGAAACTTTGTTTATATAATATCAGCTACCTTTACCAGATTTAATACCATTTATTAAAAATTTACCGACGACCAAGGACACGGCAGTGCCGTGTCCCTAATTTTTAGAGTTCCTATAATAAAGCTTACTTCGACTCTAAAGTCATCTCCATCGCCATTTTTGTTTTGATTGTTGATTCTTGAGAACTGCCAGCATTTTTAGCACTCATTTCGCTATTTGAACTAATAGATACAGTAGAGCGAAAAGGAATTAATCTATCCAAGCGCATTGTGGCTGCTCCCCGACCCTGAGAAGCAAAAGATTTTAGGGTTAAGGTAGCTCCCGGAGGCAGTTGGGGAGAGGTAATATTTTGGGGGTTTGCTTGCTGCTCTATACTTACATTCAGAGACGCAACTCCATCTTGCCAGCTAGCCAATTCATACGTAGCAATGTCATTCACATTAATGCCACTGAAATTAGAGGAAGAAGAAACGCGCCATTTGGCTCCTTTTCCGACGGCTTCGGCAGGCAGAGGCGAGGCAAGTTGCTCTAGAGATTTAGACATTTGTCGAACCATTTGTTTGACGTTGTTGTCAGCTCCTTCGGGCAAAATAATGTCACCTCCTTTATGAAAACCGCGATTGTCCATGATGAAAGAGCCTTTCACTCCCACCATGTTTTTGAGTGCAGAACGCATGGCATTTAGGGCGGCGGGCTGGGTATTTCCAGTATCACCGACGATATCTGCATTAGTGTAAGCAAACTCGTAGTAAATATCGCCATTGGGATCGATTTTAGTGACTTTGGTCTCGAAAGTCATCACCGATACTGGAATTTTAGCTGCAGCCGAAGACTGACCGGATGCGGATATGTCCATATCCATTTTTACGGTCATCACAGTTGTTTGTTTGACATTAATAGCTGGTTTCAAACGCAGTTGCTGTCGGGGTTCCACTCCCGGATTTAGCAGTTCCACTTGCGGGGTTTTGGAGTTGCGGACAGGCGCGGATACGCCAGGGGCTGGCTGCTGAACTACAAGTGGAGTTTCAGCACTGAGGGAAGCAGGAGAAAGCTCGATCGCCCATCCGGCACTTACCAAACAAAGAGATGCAATAAACTGTCTTTTTTTCATTAACTTAATTTCCTGTTATTTGAATGTTTGCCTGTTCCCACAGTCGATCGACTGTCACAAATTTGTAACCTTTATACAAAAGCAGTGGAATTATTTTATCCGCAGAAGCTGCAACATCTTCACCGCCGCAATAGCCGTCGTGCAGTACAATAATTGATCCGTTTTCTGTTTGCTGCACGATGCGACTAATAACTTTCCTCACCCCCGGTCGCACCCAATCTTCCGGGACGACACTCCACATTACAGGGCGATATTCCCACTGTTGCAATAACTCTAATGTTCGCGGCGTAAAAATGCCGTTGGGTGGCCGCACGTCTAGGATTAATTGTGGGTCTAAATCGCAAGCTTTGGCAATTGCTTTCTGCGTGTCTTCTAAACTTTGTTTGAGTTCGTGGGTTTTTAGTTTGGGAAACGATATATGCTGATAGCCGTGGAGACCGATCCAGTGTCCGCGATCGTACACTTCTTTAGCCGTTTCTGGATGCCTGTCCACGCAAAAACCTAGCCAGAAAAAACTAGCTTTGATGTCGTATTTATCTAAGATTTTTAACAGTTGAGGTGTGTGCTGACGGTGCGGCCCGTCGTCAAATGTGAGGGCAATTTCTCGGCTGTTGATATCTCCCGTCCACAGACATCCGGGAAAAGCCGATTTGAGAATGGGATGAACGACAGGAAACAGGGGTGCTAATGGCATTGATTAACCTTGATAAATGCGATCGGGTAGAAATGAAGCTGCGTTACAATAGAATAAAGTTAACTCAATCGAGGTAAATATGACAACTGCCGTTGATATAGGAACGCTAATTGTCCGCACGCCCGGAACTTGCGGCGGCCGCCCACGAATTGCAGGAACTAGAATTACGGTAGAGAACATTGCTATTGATTTTAATGCGGGATGGACTCCTGAAGTAATTGTTCAAAAGAGAACGCACTTGAATTTAGCACAGGTTTATGCAGCCTTAGCTTACTATTATGCGAACAAAAAGCAAATTGACGCGGAAATAGCAGCAGAAAATGCTGAGTGGGAGCGCTTGGAAGCAGACTCTATGGCAGGTAAGCTATCGTGAGTAAGATTCGTTTATATCTTGATGAGGATATTCAGGAACAAGCTCTAATCTTAGCTCTGCGAAATTCGGGTGTAGATGTGATAACAACCTCGGAGGCTAACAGGCTGAGTTTTTCCGATGAAGAACAGCTCATTTGGGCAACCCAGCAAGGGCGAGTCGTTTACAGTTTTAATAGGAGAGATTTCAGCCGTTTACACAATATCTGTATTGCCGAAGAGAGAAGTCATACTGGAATCATTCTTGCACAACAGCAGCGGTACTCGGTGGGCGCACAGTTGCGGGCACTTTTGAATTTGATTGCTGCTAAGTCAGCAGAGGAAATGATCGACCAACTGGAGTATCTTGGAACTTATATAAGAGATGAATAAAAATATGAAATAAACTTGAGTGAGTGCCGAATACTTAATGGTTTAACTCCTTTGATATAGACTAAATCTAGCCACAGTCGATAGAGCTCTATCTCGCGGTCGATGCGATCGCCCTACAGTGTCTTCCTATACTGAAAACCAGCATAACTAATCGACAAACCATCAAGGAGGAACAATGACCGAGGAATATTTAGCCGAACGAACAGTTTCAGCCGTATTTAAGGAAGAAGAACAATTAGACGGCGTAATTCGGCGGTTGCTCGATCGCGGAGTTTCCCGTGACCACATCTCAGTGATGGGAAAAAACTTTCAATCTAAAACTAAAATTGCCGGCTTTATTACTAAAAAAGATGTGATATTAGGCGGTCTGCGAAGCGGGGCGATTTTTGGTTCCTTATTCGGTTCTTTTTTGGCTTTGCTAACAGGTGTCGGCCTGCTGGTTATTCCCTTTGTCGGTACAGTAGTCTCGGCGGGCCCGCTGGGTGCTGCACTGTTGGGTGCAGCTAGCGGCGCGATCGCAGGTTCGGCCGGTGCGGGTCTAGTTTCCGCTTTAGTCACTTTGGGAATGCCGGAAGACAAAGCAACTATCTATCAAACCCGCGTTGAAGCAGGCGAATTTCTCGTGATGGCAGAAGTCGCCGCCGACCGTTCGGGCGAATTTCAACTCTTGCTAGAAAGTGCAGGTGGCCAAGAAGTTTCAGTTAGCGAAATGACGCTGCCGCGCGCCGTCAAAGGTCGCTGCAATAGTCCGGCAGACTTGTCTCCAGAAGCGCGATCGCACCTATCGGAAGCTGCTCAAAAAACCTTTATGGAATCCTACAACGCCACATTTGATGAAAGCAACGACTCGATACAAGCGGAACACACCGCTTGGGACGCCATTCACCAGCAATACGAAGAAGATGAAAACGGCGTTTGGGGTAAGCCTTTAGCCTAAGTCTAGTCTTCCAATCGCAGTAAACTAATAAAAAATAAAATCCCGCCTCTCGAACTGCGGTTCTGGAGGCTTTGACGATTTTTGATTTGAGATTTGTGCAAGACTTAATTAACTGGAGTTTAGACTAAAAAACGATCGCACCTAAAAGTAGCTGCCTCTCAACCGCAGGCAAGTTATTGCTCAAAAACT